>NZ_JAAKDE010000002.1 GCF_013664685.1 Capillibacterium thermochitinicola | reverse complement strand
GTCATGGGTCGTCAGGATGAAGGTAACCCCTTTTTTGTTCATCTCCCGGATAAACTCTCTGATTTTATCCTTGGCGATAACGTCCAGACCGATGGTGGGTTCGTCCAAAAAGACGATCTCCGGCTGGTGAAGCATGGCCATGATAAATTCGCACTTCATCCGTTCGCCGAGGGAGAGCTGGCGGGTGGGTTTGCGGATCTGGTCCTTGACGTCCAAGAGTTCCACCATGTTCTCCATGGTCTGTTTGAAAACCCGGTCCGGAATGGCGTAGATCGCTTTATTGAGATAAAAGGCGTCGATGGGCGGAATATCCCAGATCAATTGTGATTTCTGCCCAAAAACCGCTCCGATCTTCGCCACGTACTTTTTTCGGTCGCGCCAAGGGGTGTAACCCATCACTTCAACCGCACCGGAGGTTGGATAGAGGATCCCGGTCAGGATCTTAAGCGTTGTTGACTTCCCGGCCCCGTTGGGCCCCAAAAAACCTACCAACTCTCCTTTGTCAATCCCGAAGGAGATCCCTTTGAGGGCATGGATATAAATGGGTTTCCGGAAGAACAAACTTTTCAGCGTCTCTTTAAAGCTGTTGCCCCGTTGGTATGTCTTATAAACTTTCGTCAAATTTTTTACGGAAATAAGCATGTTCAGCCACCTACACTGGTATATTTTTTAAGCATCCACCGCCAAAAACCCAAACTGAACAGGAGAAAAAGAATGGCGACCCCCACCGCCCCAAGGGTGCCCGCCGAAGGCCGTCCCAGTAAGGCCGTGGCCGGAACCGAACCGAGAATCGCTACGGGGAGCAATAAGGTAATGACGGTTTGGACCGGTTTCGAGAAGATCGCCGCCGGATACATGCCAAAGGTGGTTATGGACCCAAAGATCTCATAAAGACGGTAATTGCCGATCCAGACAATACCCAGGCTCGCCAAGATGAGACCATAACCAAAGTGCACCGTCAAAGTGAGAAGAAACAAGACCAGAAATTGAAGCCATTCGCCAAGACTTGGCGCCGGCAGGCGACTCAGGGCGATGGTGAAGAGGGTGATGCCCCCGACCAGCTTGCCCAGATCCTCCGCATCAAACCCGGTTACAATCGCCATGAAAAGCACGGGTTTGGGTTTAATCAACAACAAATCGAAGGTGCCGTTCTGGACCCGTTCGATTGTGTTCCAGACGATCCCAAAAAAGAACGGGGCGGCAATCCCTTTGCCCAACAAAAAAACCCCTTGGATGAGCAATGCTTCGTACATGTCCCAACCGGGGAAGGTGGCCCCGTTCTGGTAAATCAGGATGGTGATCATGGGGACGGTCATCTCTACCAGCAACATGATCAGCATGCTCATGAAGAAATCGGCCCGGTAGGCCATCCGGGTGGCCAAGGCGGTTTTTGCTCCTTGCAAGTAAATCCGGATGTTGTTCCTCACGCACCCACCCCCGTAAACCGTTTAATCCCGAAATACCAGAGAACCCGGGCGACCGCGTACATCACCACCGTCGCGACGAACTGTAACGCGACCACCTGCGGGATGGGCAGACTGACGCCCGCCAGTTCGTAGTGGCCGATGAAAACCCTGGTGGGCACGTAAGTGATGAACTGGAAAGGCAGATAAAACAGGATCTTTTGCATCCACTCCGGGAAAAAGGTCAGCGGAATCAGCATCCCGGCCGATAAATCCCGTAGCGAAAGAAAGGCCCGGCGGATCCCCTCGGTTTTCGTGAGCCAAAAAGCGGTAATCCCGATGCAGTAGTTGGTTAAAAAAATGAGCACAAAACTTAAACCCAGCGAAAGCAAAGCCCAAGCCGGCTCCGCCGGGACCAACCGGATCTTAAACACAAAAAAGAAGATCAAAAACACGGGCACGCTCTCCACCCAAAAGGCAAGAATCCGGTGGCCGATCTTCTGCGCAAAGGCCAAAAAGCTGTAGGAAATTGGCCGGAGCAGATAAGTTAAGAAACTTCCCGTCCGGATTGACCACTGTAGATCCCAGTCGGTAGAATCATAGGTCAGACAACCAATCAACGTGGCGATCCCGTAATAAGTCAGCATTTGTTCCAAGGTCAGCCCGTTGAGGGTGGTCCGGGTGGCGTAAACCGCCCGCCAGATAAAGATCTGGGTTAAAAAAAAAGACCGGACCGACAAAGATGGTGACCGCCATTTGGCTGCGGTAAGCAGCCCACTCTTTATAGGTTGATAAAGCGATTGCCTTCAACACCCCAAACCAATAGCCCAATTTCGGTCCAATCGTTGCTCGTTTACACAAACCGGTCATCTCCAGTATGCAGGATAACTATGAATACTACAAATAATAACAGGATCGTTTGGCCATGGCAAGAGCCTGGTCGGAAAAATGTTCTCTCCTGCCCTTTCCTGCGGCGTCCTGTACCGGCGGGCATGCCGCGCGCCGGAGGGCACCACAGGCTCAAGGCAGACCGGTAAAGGGTTCACCGTAAACATTGTGGTGAAGCTTGTCAAAGGCCAACCCGGTGCGGGGATGCCCCGGTTTTTCCTCGGCGGGATAACCGATGGCCACAATCGCCTCGACTTTGAGGTGTTCCGGGATCCGTAACACCGCGCGCACATATTCTTCAGCGGTCTGGTCCGGGCTGTGGTCCCGCTGCCGGATTTGGAGCCAGCAATGGCCCAAACCCAGCGCCGCGGCCGCCAGGCCGATAAAGGTGGCCGCAATCGCCGCATCCTCAACCCAAACATCGCATTTGGCCGGATCGGCACAGACCACAATCGCCAGGGGTGCTTCTTTTAAAAACGCGTTATGGCTACGCGCCCGGGCCAGCTGCGCTATGAGCGCCGGCTCGGTCACGGCAATAAACTCCCAGGGTTTTAAGTTCCGCGACGACGGAGCCCGGAGCGCCGCTTCCAAGATCTTGGCCACTTTTTCCGGTTCCACCGGATCGCTTTTATATTTGCGGATGCTTCTTCTTCCCTCAATCAACCGCCAAAAATCCATTTTTCATCACCTCATCATTCGGATTTTCCCATTCGCCGGTGCTCTCCGGTCGAGCCCGGAGGGATAATGGAGTTTAGGATAATTACACGACCAATTATTTCGGTAAAATAATGCTGAACCCTGCTTCTTAGGGTCAAGCGAAGCCAAAAGGTTTTATCTTCTCCGCCGATAATTAAGCATAAGAAGGCATAAATTTTAATTTGAGGTGAGGAAGTTGAAGAAGAAAGTCGTTATTGTCGGCGGCGTCGCCGGTGGGGCCAGCGCAGCAGCCCGGTTGCGGCGCCTCGATGAAGAGGCCGAGATTATCCTGATCGAAAGAGGAGGTTACATCTCCTACGCCAACTGTGGATTACCCTACTACATCGGGGACGTCATCACCGACCGGGACAACCTTTTTGTGCAAACCCCCCACGGCTTACGGGCGCGGTATAACATTGAAGTGCGGACCCGGCATGAAGTACTTAAGATTGATCGCCAGCAGAAAATGGTCGAAGTAAAAGAACTGGTCTCCGGCCGGGTTTACCAAGAAACCTACGACTTTTTGCTGCTCTCACCCGGTGCCACGCCAATCCGGCCGAAAATTCCCGGACTCGAGGGCGACAACGTCTTTACCTTGCGGGATGTTGCCGATACGGACCGGATCAAAACCTATCTCCGCCACGAACAACCGCAGCGGGCCCTGGTAGTCGGGGCGGGCTTTATCGGCCTCGAGATCGCCGAAAACCTGGTCGCCGCCGGCCTCAAAGTCTCCCTGGTCGAGATGGCCTCCCGCGTTTTACCGAAAAACCTTGACCCGGAGATGGCGGCCCCCCTCCATAACCACCTGCGGGCACGCGGCGTCAACCTTTACTTACAGACTGCCCTATCGGCCGTAGAACAAAGGGATGGCCAGGACTGGGCGCTCCTCGGCAATGGGGAAGAGATCCCCTATGACCTGGTTGTCATCGCAGTCGGGACGCGGCCCGAAACCCACTTGGCCAAAGAAGCCGGTCTGGAACTGGGCACCAACGGCGCGATTCGGGTCAACGCCTCCTTCCAGACTTCCGATCCATCTATTTACGCCGTTGGCGACGCCATTGAAGTGGAAAGCGGGATCACGGGCGACAAAACCTACCTTCCCCTGGCCGGTCCGGCCAACCGCCAAGGCCGGTTGGCGGCCGATGCCATCTGCGGGCGGCCGGTAAAATACGAAGGGGTCATCGGAACCGCCATCGTGAAGGTCTTTGACTTGACTGCCGGGAGCGTCGGTTTTACTGAAGAGTTTTTAAAGCATAGCGGGCAGAAGTATTTGACCGCCATTACCCACCCCCTCTCCCACGCCGGCTATTATCCCGGGGCGACCCACCTCGACATCAAACTGCTGTTTACTCCGGAAGGCCGGATCCTCGGGGCCCAGGTGGTGGGGGCCCATAACGTCGATAAAACCCTTGACGTCATCGCCACTGTCATGAAAACCGGTGGTACCGTCGACGATTTGGCCGCCCTCGAGCTGGCATACGCCCCGCCTTTTTCTTCGGCGAAAAATCCGGTCAACATCGCCGGCTATGTGGCGGGCAACATCATCCGTGGTGATCTGCCGGTAGCCTCCTGGGACCAGATCCTTGACCAGGAAAACCCGGACTTTCTCCTGCTTGATGTCCGGTCCAAAAGCCAGTTCGCCGCCGGGGCCCTTGAAGGGGCGCTCCACATCCCCCTCGCCGAATTGCGGCAGCGCCTCCATGAACTGCCCAGGGATAAGGAGATTATCGTCTACTGCACGATCGGCCTCACCTCCTACCTGGCGACCCGGATCCTGATCCAAAATGGCTTTAAGGCCAGGAACTTAAGCGGTGGCTGGCAGACCCTCAAACCAATTCTCGACGACCGCCGCGCGACCGCCGCCCAGAAAAACCGTTGAGCATGCCTTTACCTTTTGCGCCGCTCTGCCGCCAAGGTACAAAACGAAAAAAGGAAAAGACCCGCGTAAAACGGGTCTTTTCCTTTTGTGGGGTTCCTTAAGTTTAATCATGGGGTTGATTTACTTTATTCATGGCGCTGATTTTCCGCCGCCCGGCACTGCCGGCAAATCCCCTTCGCCAGCACTTGATACTCCAGGACCAGATTTCCCTCGATCTCTTGCCCCGGGGAGCCGATGGCTGGGATATTCAGGTCGCACAGAACACCGCACCGGACACACTTAAAGTGACCATGGGGTGTTAAATTTGCTTCATAGCGGACTTGATCCTCGTCGGTCGCCAGTGCCAAGACGACTCCTTTCTCCTCTAAAAGCTTCAGGGTGTTGTAAACCGTCGTCTTCGAGAAGGTAGGAATAGCCTCTTTCAACTCCGTATAGATCATCTCCGCCGTCGGGTGCACTCGGTGCTGGGCCAGGTATTTCATGATCTCGATCCGCTGGTGTGTTGGGCGAATCCCCACCCGCTCCAGCGCATCACAGATTTCTTGCAAACTCATCCCCATCTTTTTCCCTCACCTTTTTAGTAATCACTACCAAGATTACTGCTCCCCGTTGGGCGCTTGACGTTCCCAAGTTTCTTCCTTATCTTAACACAGACCAGCCCTACCCTCAAGTGCCATTGCGGCATTCGCGCCAATGGTTCCGCAAGCAGGTCGACCAGACTTTTTCCGTTTGCTCGGCGCCGACTGTTATTTAGGAGATTTTTTTGTGGCAGAACCACCAGTCATAACAGTCGTAAGTCGCCTTCCGTTCTTTGGCGGTCTTCTCGTCCGTAGCCGGCGGGATGATCACTTTATCTTGGATCAATTCGTTATTGGGCCAATTGGCGGGTAAAGCTACGCCCTTTTCAGTCGCCACCTGTAATCCTTTGACCATCCGTAAGATCTCATCAATGTTCCGGCCCAGTTCTTGCGGGTAATATAAGATCGCCCGGACGGTCCCCTCGGGATCAACCACAAAGACGGCCCGGACCGTATTGGTCCCCTGCCCGGGGTGAATCAGGCCCAGCTGCTTCGCAACTTCGCCGGTATCATCGGCAACCACGGGGAAGGAGATCTCCGTATCCAGTTTCTCCTTGATCCATTCCAACCATTTAATATGGGAAAAGACTTGGTCGATACTGAGCCCGACCAGTTCGGCCCCGATCTTCCGGAATTCGGCTGCTCTTTTTTCGAACGCAACAAACTCGGTGGTACAAACCGGGGTAAAGTCGGCCGGGTGGCTGAAGAAGACAAACCATTTCCCCTTCAGATCATCGGGATAAGTCTTTAGCCCATGGGTCGTCTTCACACTAATCTGTGGGAATTTGTCACCAATCAAAGGTAATTTGTTTTCCATCAAGCAATCCCTCCATTTTGTATTTATTTCGATTTTGATTTTATTACAAATTTATATTAATGTCAATACCAAATTACCCACTTTTTTCTCGAAATTTAGGTTCAGATAGTTGCAAATGGACTTCCATATTAAAAAACAGCCTGTACCAATGGGGCAAAATGGATCAGGCCGTTTAAATATTATGTTAACCTATAATAGCTTGCGGATGCTTTGGTATGCTCAATATCCCTGCTTAATACGGCGTTATATCATGGTCGACAACCCCAAAAACCAATGTTATAATCCAACAGTTGATGCCCCCCAAGACCCGATATCCCAACCGAACTGTCAATGAGGGCAAGATACCGGCGCGCTGATGCGTGGAAAATCGAGAAAGGGGTATGATAAGATGAAATTAAACAAAAGAATGATGCGTATCGTAACCTATGGTCTGCTTGTAATTATGTTTTTTGGCTATTCCATTCCCGCCCACGCTTGGACCTATCAGATCCGGTGGGGCGACTCCCTCTACAAGTTGTCCCGGCGTTTTGGCACCGACGTGGCGACCTTAAAAGCCGTCAATAAACTGTCCGGCGACCGAATTCGGGCCGGCGGGAAACTATGGATTCCCGATGCGCCCAAGCAGGCACGGGCACAGGCATCAACACTATCGAAAGTTAATAATGGCGACCTGTATCTGCTGGCGCGGTTGATTAACGGCGAAGCCCGCGGCGAGCCGTTCACGGGTCAAGTCGCGGTCGGCGCGGTTATCCTTAATCGGGTCAAATCGGGGAAATTTCCAAAGACGATCGCCGGTAATATTTATAAAGCCGGTGAATTCGAATCCGTCGCCAACGGACAGATTTGGCAGCCGCTAACCAGTAGCGCCGTAAAGGCCACCAAAGCGGCACTCGGCGGTTGGGATCCAAGCGGTGGTGCTCTGTATTTCTACAATCCGGCCAAAATCCGCAACCCATACAGTTGGATCTGGTCGCGAAAGGTGATTAACCGGATTGGGCGGCATGTTTTTGCCGTGTAAAAGAGTTAATGAAAGAAGTGGGGCTGTCTCCTTCGAACAGCCCCACTTTTTTATCCCTTCAGCCGGGAGGGGAAAGACAAAGAAACAAGAATAAGTTAGGTATTCGTTCATTACAGCAAGCTAAAATAGGGGTTTTGCTAAGCTTACATGAAATACAGGCACAGTATTTACTGGGTAGTAGGAACCGGTTTTAAAAACAAACATAAGGAGGACCAATTTATGTACGAAAAGTATGTGATCAGCCAACCGCTCGAGACCTTCGACTACCTTTACCACGACCGGCCAGATACGCCCTTTAAGATTTTCATGAACAAAGACTTGGTTCCGGAAGCCACGGTTTCGGCCGATGTTTTTTACCGCACGGAGATACCAAAAGTAAACCCCACTTGCGAACTGCATTCCCATCCCACCCCCCAACTTTTAATGTTTGTCGGGGAAGAAGGCACCTTTGAGGTAAAGGTCCCGCTTAACGATGAGGTTTTTACCATCACCAAAACGACCATGATCTGGGTCCCGCCCCATGTCAAGCATAATGTCACCTATATCCGCATTGACAAGCCGATGGTGGAGTCGGGGATCTTGCTCCAGGGCGAATACGCTTGAGCTTTTCAAGAAAGATACATTTAACCTTATCTGCAAATTTAAAAGAGGCTGTCGCAACAGCCTCTTTTAACGCCAACAATAATTCTTCAAGCGAGCAAACCGGCCGCTTCCAGTCGGGCCTCGATCTCCTTCTCCGGAAGCGGGCACACATATTCTCCCAGCCGTATTGCGGGTTTGGTTGTCCCGTGGTAATCACTGCCGCCCGTAACCAAAAGACCGTGGGCCAAAGCCTGCTGATAGAAATAGGCTGAGGTTTCCTGCGTATGATAACCGCTTCCCACTTCGATCCCGTCCAACCCCAGCGCCACCATCTCCGCCAGGAGATGGATATGGTCAAAATAGAGGCCCGGGTGGGCCAAAACCGCTTTGCCCCCGGTCGCGTGGATGATCTGAATTACCTCGGCTAAAGGGGAAAACTCGATCTTGACATAACACGGTTTGCCCTGAGCACAAAAATCCCAGTAAAAATTGGCGTATGGATTATCGCTCCGCGCTCCGCCGGGCCGGTAAGGCTTAAGTAATTCATGGTCAGAATACTCCGGTTTGCTGAGCAGGATCTGGGCGAATTTTTCCCCCGTCCAACTCTGCGGCCAATAATCACCGGCGCTAATCGCCCCCAGTTCTTCCGCCGTGACGTGAAACCCCAATTGGTTGATGAGTCGTAACCGCTGGTATGAGGCTTCCCGGTTCTGCCGGGCAATATGCTCTTCAATCTTAGTAAAAGCCGTATCACGGTAATCAATCCCGTACCCCAAGAGCTGAAAATCAACCCCCTGGTAGGTACAGTCGATCTCGATCCCGGGGATAAATTTGATTCCGGCTTGCGCCGCCGCCCTTTCCGCTTCGGCGTTGGCTTTCGCGCAATTGTGGTCGGTGACAGACATAATCCGAATCCCCGCCGCCCGGCACTGCGCAACCAGTTCTTTGGGAGTAAATTCGCCGTCATCGCTGTACCGCGAATGCATGTGCAGGTCAATATAAGATTGTTCTCTAATCATCTTCCCCTCTTCTCCTCTGCCTTCTTACCGGCTTTACCAGCCACATCCATCGGACCTCTTAGCCCGGGCCGGTCTTGCCCTTTTTGAGTCCGGGCCGGTCCGGTCTAGTTATTCGCCACCGGAACGCCTTCCCCCTTCATGTCCCGAAAACGATGCCCGGCTTGGCCTTCGGGCTGGCCCCAGGGCAAAAGAAAACCTTTAACCCCACCTGGATTAAAGGTTTTCGCTCGGCTTTTTTCGTCTCAATTCTTAACGAGGTCGGTTTCATCGACGATCACGTCTTCCAGGGCGGCCCCCGGCGGCACCATCGGCCAGACCTTATGGTCCCGGTCAATCTCGCAGTTGATCACCGCCGTCCGGTTGAGGGACAGGGCTTCCCGGAGCACCTTTTCCACATCTTCCCGCGCCGTCAGGTTGAAACCAACCGCGCCAAAGGCCTCCGCCACCTTCACAAAGTCGGTCTTCCGGTCCAGGGTGGTTTGGGAGTAACGGCTGTCGTAAAACAGGCTCTGCCATTGCCGGACCATGCCCAGCGCATGGTTGTTCATGATCACCACGATGACCGGCAGATTATACTCCACCGCTGTGGCCAGCTCATTCAGGTTCATCCGGAAGCTGCCGTCACCGGCAATATTAATCACTCTTTTCCCCGGCAAAGCGATGGAAGCCCCGATCGAAGCCCCCAAGCCGAACCCCATGGTCCCCAGTCCGCCGGAAGTGATTAATGTTCTGGGCCGTGTGAACTTATAGTACTGGGCGGTCCAGATCTGATGCTGCCCCACCTCGGTGGTGATGATCGCTTCGCCGCCGGTCAGTTCATAAATCTTTTCCAGAATATACCTGGGAGTCAACTCCCCGCCATTCCCCGGCTGTTGTTTCTGGGCTTTTAAGGCCAGCACATGGTTGAGCCACTGGGAACGATCCTTGGGTTGAATCCCTTCGATGAGCTTGGCCAAGACCGTCTTGACATCACCCACAATGTAGTGGGCCACCCGCACATTCTTGTTAATCTCAGCCTCATCGATGTCGATGTGGAGAATCTTCGCCTTCGGGGCAAACCGGTCCAGTCTGCTGACCACCCGGTCGCTGAAACGGGCCCCGACGGCAATCAAGAGGTCGCATTGGGTCACAGCCAGGTTGGAAGCCCTTGTCCCGTGCATCCCAATCATCCCGGTATAGAGTTCATGGGTGGCCGGAAAGGCCCCCATCCCCATGAGGCTTAAGGTAACCGGGGCGTTGATCTTTACGGCCAGCTCATACAGTTCAGGGGCCGCCTCCGCCGCGATCACCCCGCCGCCCGCGTAGATCATGGGTTTTTCCGCCTCATGGATCATCGCCAGGGCCTTTTCGATGGCCCCGGTATTCACCGCGCTCTTCTTCTCGATTTGACCGGTGACGCGCGGCTCATACTCACACTCCCGCATCGTAATATCCTTGGGGATGTCGATGAGCACCGGCCCGGGCCTTCCTTCCCGGGCAATCTGGAAAGCCCGGCGGACCGTCTCGGCCAAGTCCTCTACCCTTTTGACCATAAAATTGTGCTTGGTGATGGGCATCGTAATTCCCGTGATGTCCACTTCCTGGAAGCTATCCTTGCCAATCAGGTTTAGAGGCACGTTGCCGGTGATCGCCACCATGGGACTGGAATCCATGTACGCCGTGGCAATTCCGGTCACCAGGTTGGTTGCACCCGGGCCGGACGTGGCCAGGCAGACCCCAACCTTCCCCGAGGCCCGCGCATAACCGTCGGCCGCATGGGCCGCCCCCTGCTCGTGGGAGGTCAGATAATGTTTGATCTTATCCTTATATTTATATAACGAGTCATAGATATTCAACACCGCGCCGCCGGGGAAGCCGAAGATTGTATCGACGCCCTGCTCAATCAGGCATTCCACCAAAATATCAGCACCGGTTAAACGCAATGTACACACCACCTTTTCTCCCGGTATTCAGGTCTACGTTCGGAACCGGCTCCGCCTGCGCCGGTCGTCAGGCGACGTTTCTCCGCGCGGCCTCCGGTTAGCCTTTCAAAACAGCGCCTTCGCTCGCCGAGGAGACAAACCGGGCATAGCGGGCCAGATATCCCCGGTTAATCTTGGGCGGGGGCGCTGTCCACCCTTCCTTTCTCCTTTCCAGCTCCGCCGCGTCAACTTTTAACGTCAGGGTGCCCTTGATCATATCAATGGCAATCCGGTCGCCATCCCGGACAAAGGCGATCGGCCCCCCTTCCGCCGCTTCCGGCGAAACATGGCCGATACTGGCCCCCCGGGTGGCGCCGCTGAAGCGGCCGTCGGTGATCAAGGCCACCTCGGCGTCCAAGCCCATCCCGGCCAATACCGAAGTGGGCATCAGCATCTCCCGCATGCCCGGTCCACCGCGGGGTCCCTCATAACGGATAACAACCACGTCACCCTTTCTGATCTCCCCCGCTAGAATTGCTTGCACCGCCGCGTCTTCACTGTCAAAGACGCGGGCCGGTCCCTCATGCACCAACATCGCTTCCGCCACGGCGCTCCGCTTGACCACGCTCCCGTTGGGGGCCAGGTTTCCTCTGAGCACCGCGATCCCCCCGGTGGGCGCATAGGGTTGATCGACCGGCCGGATCACATTGGGATTAAGATTCTCCGCCGCGGCGATGTTAGCCCCGACGCTCTGGCCGGTGACGGTGAGACAATCCTCCTTCAGCAGCCCCTTCCGGGAAAGTTCTTTCATAACGGCCGGGATGCCCCCCGCCGCGTACAGGTCTTCTACAAAATGCCGCCCGGCCGGAGCCAACCGGCACAGGTTGGGGGTTTGGGCACTCAGGGCATTGACCTGGTCCAGGTCAAACTGGACTCCCGCTTCATAAGCGATGGCCGCCAAATGCAACATGCTATTGGTGCTGCAGCCCAGCGCCATATCAACGGAAAGGGCGTTATGGAAAGCGTCAGGGGTCAAGATCATCCGCGGCCGAATATCCTTTTTCACCAGTTCCATAATGCGCATCCCGGTCGCTTTCGCCAGCCTAAGCCGGGCCGAATACACCGCCGGAATCGTCCCGTTGCCGGGCAAAGCCATCCCCAGCGCTTCGGTGAGGCAGTTCATACTGTTGGCCGTGAACATACCGGAGCAGGAACCACAGCTGGGGCAGGCGCCATCCTCGTACGCGGTGAGCTCCTGGTCGCTGAGCTTCCCGGCTTTATAAGCACCGACGGCCTCAAATATATCGGTCACGCTGATCTCCTTTTCGCCGATCCGCCCTTTCAACATCGGCCCGCCGCTGACAACAATCGCCGGGATATCGAGGCGGGCCGCCGCCATCAGCATGCCCGGAACGATCTTGTCACAGTTGGGGACGAGCACCAGCCCGTCAAAACCATGGGCCAGGACCATCGCCTCAATGCTGTCGGCGATCAGTTCCCGGGTCGGCAGGGAATAGTGCATCCCGATATGGCCCATGGCAATCCCGTCACAGACCCCGATCGCCGGAAACTCAATGGGCGTTCCCCCCGCCATCGCCACGCCGGTCTTGACCGCCGCCGTAATCTGGTCCAGGTGCATATGGCCCGGCACGATCTGGCTTTTGGCGTTGACAATCCCGATCAACGGCCGGTTGATCTCTTCCTCCGTCAAACCTAATGCTTTGAAAAGAGAGCGGTGGGGGGCCCGCTCCAAACCGACTTTTACTGAATCGCTCCGCATCGGCTCACCCCTATCCTTACCTTAATTGTTTAGTCTCCTTTGGCGATATAGTCGCAAACAAGTTGCCCCATTTGCGCCGTCCCGACCAGGGTCTGTCCCGGACTCATAATGTCACCGGTCCGGTATCCCGCAGCCAGGACCTGTTCCACCGCGCTGGTAATGGCCTCCGCCTCCTGCGCAAGGCCAAAGGAGTACCGGAGCATCATCGCCGCCGACAAAATGGTGGCCAACGGATTGGCCCGGTCCTGTCCGGCCAGGTCGGGGGCTGAACCATGCACCGGTTCGTAGAGACCAAAATTCCCCTGGCCTAAACTCGCCGAAGGCAGCATCCCGATGGAACCCGTAATCATACTGGCCTCGTCGGACAAGATATCCCCAAACATATTGGTGGTGACGATAACGTCAAATTGTTTCGGATTACGCACCAGTTGCATCGCGGCGTTGTCCACATACATGTGGTTCAACTCCACATCCGGGTAGTCGGCGGCCACCCGCGTCACCACCGCCCGCCACAGGCGGGAACTTTCCAGGACGTTTGCTTTGTCCACATTGGTCACCCGCCGCTGCCGCCCGCGGGCAATTTCAAAAGCAACCCGGGCGATCCGTTCCACTTCGGCTTCGCTGTAAACTTCGGTGTCAAAGGCTTCCTCCCCCCGTTCCGCCGTCGCGCGGCGGCCGCGCGGGCCAAAGTAGATGCCGCCGGTCAATTCCCGGACCACCAACAAATCAATACTTTCCCCGATGATCTCCGGCTTCAGGGGACAAGCCGCCTGCAGTTGTTTATACAAGTAAGCCGGTCGCAGATTGGCATAAAGGCCAAGCTGGCCCCGGAGTCCCAAAAGCGCCATCTCCGGCCTTTTTTCCCCGGGCAGGTGATCCCATTTCGCCCCGCCGACGGCCCCCAGGAGTACCGCATCACTCTTCCGGCACTCCGCCACCGTCTCTTCCGGCAACGGCTCGCCCGTGGCATCAATGGCACAGCCGCCGGCCAGCAGTTCTTTATACTCAAAATGATGTCCGTAGGTATCGGCAATCTGGTCCAAGACCCGTAAAGTCTGGCCGACAATCTCGGGACCAATCCCGTCCCCGGGAATCACTGCAATTCTGTAGTTGCCCACAGGCCCACCATCCTTCCGTCCGTTTTCCCTTGGAGGTAATACTGGTATTGAGCAAGCCAAAGCCTTCGTTTCACGCCAAACCTCGTGATTGTTGTTCACGTGATCCTAACGGCCGGCCTTCACACGGTTGATCAGGCCGTCCGCCGCCATGATCTCCTTCATAAACTCCGGGAAGGGTTCGGCCTGAAATGCCTTGTTTTTGGTCAAATTCACGATTCTTCCCTGGTCAAAGTCGACCTCCAGCTCGTCGCCGGTCTCCGTCCACTGGACCGCCTCCGGGCACTCGAGAATCGGCAGGCCGATATTGATCGCATTCCGGTAAAAGATCCGGGCGAAAGTGGCGGCAATGACACAAGAGACGCCCGCCGCCTTGATCGCCAAAGGCGCATGCTCCCGCGAGGAGCCACAACCAAAGTTTTTGCCCGCCACAATGATATCCCCGGCTTGCACCTTTTTCCTGAACTCCGGATCCAGATCCTCCAGGCAGTGGGCCGCCAGCTCCTCGGGGTCGAACGTATTGAGGTAACGGGCGGGGATGATCACGTCCGTATCAACATTATCCTGGTACCTGAATACTCTCCCTTTCGCTTTCATCATAGACCTCCTCCAGGAATTTTGCATTTCCCGTTCCTGCCCGGCCTACAACTTGGCCGGGTCCGTAATGATACCGGTAACCGCCGAAGCCGCCGCCACAGCCGGGCTGGCCAGGTAAACTTCGGACTCGGGATGCCCCATCCGCCCGACAAAATTCCGGTTCGTTGTCGCCACCGCCCGTTCGCCCTTGGCAAGAATCCCCATGTGGCCGCCGAGACAGGGACCGCAGGTCGGCGTGGAAACCACCGCTCCCGCCTCCACCAGATCGGCGATGATCCCCTCCCGCAGGGCCGCAAGGTAAATCCGCTGCGTCCCCGGGAAGACCAGGACCCGGACGCCCTTCTTCACTTTCCGCCCTTTTAAGATCTGCGCCGCGGTGCGCAGATCCGACAGCCGCCCGTTGGTGCAGGAACCGATCACCACCTGGTCAACGGGGATCTCCCCCACTTCGTCAATGGTCTTTGTGTTCGAAGGCAAGTGGGGAAAGGCCACCGTCGGCTTGAGCGTGCTGAGGTCGATCTCATACTCTTCATCATAGTCCGCATCCGGATCGGGTTCATAAACCCGGTAGGGTTTGGTCGCATGCTCCTGCACGTAGGCAACGGTCTTCTCGTCCACCGGGAAGATGCCGTTTTTCGCCCCGGCCTCCACCGCCATGTTGGCAATGGTAAACCGGTCGTCCATCGACAGGTGGGCCAGACCGTCCCCCACGAACTCCATGGATTTGTACCGGGCACCGTCCACCCCGATCATCCCGATTATGTGGAGGATAACATCCTTCCCCGATACCCACCGGCCGGGTTTGTTTTTTAGGACAAACTTCAGGGCGGAAGGGACTTTAAACCACAGGCGGCCCGTGGCCATCCCCGCCGCCATGTCGGTGCTGCCCACCCCGGTGGAGAAGGCCCCCAGGGCCCCGTAGGTACAGGTGTGGGAATCGGCGCCGATAATTAAGTCACCCGGAACCGCCAGGCCTTGCTCGGGGATGAGGCAATGCTCGACCCCCATCTCCCCAACCTCAAAGTAGTGCTCGATCCCCATCTCACGGGCAAACTCCCGGATCATGCGGCACTGCTCCGCCGCTTTAATATCTTTATTGGGCGTGAAATGATCGGGGACAATGGCGATCTTCTTCCGGTCAAACACCCGGGTCAAACCGGTCTTGCGAAACTCGTGAACCGCCACCGGGGTCGTCACGTCGTTACCCAGGACCAGATCCAGATCCGCCTCGATCAACTGCCCCGGCCGGACCGTTTCCAACCCCGCATGGGCGGCCAGGATCTTTTGTGACATGGTCATTCCCATTTTTCTTTCCTCCGTCATAGATAGACTTTCATCTTTTTTTCCAGCTCCTTCAGGAGCTTATATTCGATGGAATCGACAAGGGCAATCCAACTGGCTTCAATGATATCGGTGGAGACCCCGACGGTAGTCCAGACCGACTCCCCGTCGGTCGATTCGATCAGCACCCGCACCTTGGCGGCGGTCGCCCGGTTGGAATCGATGACCCGGACCTTAAAGTCGGTCAAGTGCACCCGGGACAGCTCCGGATAGAACACCTCTAAAACCTTCCGCAAGGCCCGGTCAAGCGCGTGCACCGGACCATTCCCTTCGGCGGCCGTGATCTCTGATTTCCCGTCCACGTTCACCTTAATCAGCGCCGCGGCCGAAGAGCCCGTCAACTTGGGCTGCTCCGTCACGAGCTTGAAATTTTCCAGTTCAAAGAAGGGTTTATACTTGCCCAACTGTTTACGGACAATAAGTTCAAACGTGCTCTCCGCCCCTTCGAACTGGTAGCCCTCGTGCTCCATCTCTTTGATCCGCTGGATGATCTTTTCGGCCTCCGGTGAATCTTTGTCGATCTGCGGGATGATCTCCTTAATCTTCTCCACAATCGTTTTGCGGCCCGCCACCTCGGACATGAGAAACCTTCTTTTGTTCCCGACCAGGCTGGGGTCGATATGCTCAAAGGAGCTGGTGGCTTTGGTCACCCCGTCGATATGCATCCCGCCCTTGTGGGCAAAGGCCGAATTGCCCACGTACGGTTCCCGCTTATTCAAACTGATGTTGGCGATCTCCGCAATCTTCCGGGCAGTGTAGGTCAGATTCTTCATCTGGTCCTCCGGGATACACCAGTACCCCTTTTTCAATTGAAGATTGGGGATGATCGTACTGAGGTTGGCGTTGCCGCACCTTTCCCCAAAACCGAGGTAGGTACCCTGGACATGGGTGGCCCCGGCCTCCACGGCCAGAATCGAGTTGGCTACCGCCAGCCCGCAGTCATTATGGGTGTGGATCCCGATCTTGGTCTTGAACTTATCCGTGACAACCCGGACAATCTCGGAAACCTCCGCCGGGAAACAACCGCCATTGGTATCGCAGAGGACCAGACAGTCGGCGCCCGCGTCAAAAGCCGCCTGCAAGGTCCGGAGGGCGTACTCCGGATTGTTTTTGTATCCGTCAAAGAAATGCTCCGCATCGTAGATTACTTCTTTGCCCCGCTGTTTGAAGAAGGCAACGGTTTCGCCGATCATCCGCAGGTTCTCCTCCAGCGTGGTCCGGATAATCTCCGTCACATGGAAATCCCAGCTTTTACCGAAGATCGCGACCACGGGTGTCTCGGCGCTCAGAAGGGCGAGCACGTTTTTGTCCTGATCCACCGTAATATCGCGCCGCCGGGTACTGCCAAAGGCCACCAGTTTCGCGTTGCGCAGGGAAACATCCCGCATCCGTCCGAAAAACTCCATGTCTTTCGGGTTGGAGCCGGGATTGCCGGCTTCAATGTAAGTAACCCCCAGATTATCCAGGGCCGCCACGATCTTCAGTTTATCCTCGACGGAGAAGGAGATCCCTTCCGCCTGCGCGCCATCCCGCAGGGTGGAATCGAAGATATCAATCTTGACCCGCAAACCAATCACCCCTCATCCTAAGCCTGTGCTTCTAAGCCTGCGCTTCCAGTTTTTCTTCGTAGATCATCTTATTGATGGCATTAATATACGAGAGGACACTGGCCTCAAAGATATCCGTGCTGACCCCTTTTCCCGTAAAGATCCGCCCGTTGCGCCGGATCCGCACATAAGCTTCACCCTGGGCATCCTGGCCTTCCGTGACCGAATGGACCTTGTAGTCTTCAAGGACAAAGGAATGCCCGACAATCTTCTCGATGGCCTTAAAGGCGGCATAGACCGGCCCGTCGCCCGTGGAAACCTCCTCCAATACCTCCGGATTGCCGTTCCCCTTGCTCAGCCGGACCAAAGCCGTCGCCGTAAAGGTGTTTCCGGTGTTGATCACAAACTGTTCCAGTTTGTACATGGCGGGAATCTCCACCTTTTTCTGGGAGACCAGAACCTCCAGGTCAGCATCGTGGACCACCTTTTTCTTGTCGGCCAACACCTTGAACTTGGCGAAGGCTTCATCCAGTTCTTCCTTGGTCAAGGTGTAACCGAGCGCCTTAAGCCGCTCTTCAAAGGCATGCCGTCCGGAATGTTTCCCGAGCACCATCGTGTTTTTCTGCAACCCGATCGACTCCGGCGTCATAATCTCGTAGGTGCTGCGGTTGGCCAGGATCCCATGCTGGTGGATCCCGGCCTCATGGGCGAAGGCGTTGGCCCCGACAATCGCCTTGTTGGGCTGGACCGCCACCCCGGTAATATTGGTCAGCAGTTTGGAAGACCGGTAGATTTGCCGTGTGTCCACCCCGAGCTCCACATCAAAGAGGTCGTTGCGGGTTTTCAGCGCCATCACGATCTCCTCCAATGCGGCGTTGCCCGCCCGTTCCCCGATGCCGTTGATTGTACACTCCACCTGGTTGACCCCGGCCCGGACTGCCGCCAGCGAGTTGGCGACGGCCATTCCCAGGTCGTTATGGCAATGGACCGAAAGGATAACTTTGTCAATATTGGGTACCTTCTCCCGGAGATACTGGATAAGCCGGGTAAACTCCTCGGGGGTGGTGTAACCGACCGTATCCGGGACATTGATCCGGTTCGCCCCCGCGGCAATGGCCGTCTCAAAGACCCGGCAGAGAAAATCCGGGTCGCTGCGGGTCGCATCCTCGGCCGAAAACTCCACGTTCGGACTGAAGCGCCGGGCGTAGGCCACCATCGCTTTCGTCCGTTCCAACACTTCTTCCCGCGTCATCTTCAACTTGTATTGCATGTGAATCTCCGAAGTGGCAATAAAAGTGTGAATCAGCGGATCCGCCGCCTGTTGCAACGCTTCGGCCGCCCGTTCAATATCCTTCTCATGCGCCCGGGCCAGACTGGCCACGGTACAGTCCTTAATCTTCTCGGCAATTGCTTTCACCGCCTGGAAATCACCGGGTGAAGCAATGGCAAAGCCAGCTTCGATGACATCAACCTTAAGACGCTCCAGTTGCTTTGCCATTTCAACCTTTTCCTGAATATTCATGCTGCAACCGGGGGACTGTTCCCCGTCTCTTAACGTTGTGTCAAAAATATACACTCGTCTGGCCATGGTACTCCTTTCCGCTTAAAAAAGCTCCTCCCGATTTTTTTATCTTTTTCGAAGCGCCGTAATCCGCCGGTAATTACTTGTTCCAGCTCATCATCTTGCGCAGTTCCCGGCCGACCTGCTCGATCTGGCTTTCCTGTTCCATCCGGCGCCTTGCGTTGAAATAAGGCCGGTTGACCTGGTTTTCCAAGAGCCACTTCCGGGCAAAGGTGCCGTCCTTGATCTCCTGGAGGATCTTTTTCATCTCTTTCCGGGTCTCCTCGGTGATAATCCGTTTCCCGGTGGTGTAGTCGCCGAACTCGGCCGTATCCGAAATGGAATAGCGCATTAAACTCAATCCGCCCTGGTAGATCAGGTCGACAATCAATTTCATCTCATGGAGACATTCGAAATAGGCACTCTCCGGCTGGTAACCGGCTTCAACCAGCGTTTCAAAGCCGGCCTTGATCAATTCACAGAGGCCGCCGCAGAGCACCGCCTGCTCGCCAAAGAGGTCGGTCTCGGTCTCCTCCTGGAAAGTGGTCTCCAGGATCCCGGCCCGCGCGCCGCCGATCCCGGCCGCATAGGCCAGGGCAAGCTCCTTGGCGTTACCGGTCGCATCCTGGTACACCGCCACCAGACACGGGACCCCTCTTCCTTCCTGGTACTGGCTTCTGACCGTATGGCCGGGACCCTTGGGAGCCACCATGAACACATTCACGTCCGCCGGGGGCACGATCTGTCCGTAGTGGATATTGAACCCGTGGGCAAAGGCCAGGCTTTTCCCGGCTTTTAAATGGGGGGCGATGCTTTCCGCATAGATCCGGGGTTGCTTCTCATCGTTGACCAGGATCATAATAAGATCCGCTTGTTTGGCCGCTTCGGCCGTGGTCGCCACCTTTAACCCGGCTTCTTCCGCCGCTTTCCAGGATTTGCTACCCTCATAGAGGCCGACCACCACATTTACCCCCGACTCGTGCAGGTTCAAGGCGTGGGCGTGACCTTGGCTCCCGTAACCAATCACGGCCACCGTTTTCCCCTTCAAAAGCTCCAGGTTACAATCCTGCTCATAGTACATCTTCGCCATTTCCTGATTCCTCCTCACTTTTTTCACTTTTTTCATGTGATTTCAGCGCTTGAGAACCGCGCTCAATTGCCGTCAGTCCGGTGCGGACAATCTCCACAATACCGTAGGACTTCATCAGCTCGATAAAGGCGTTGATCTTGGCTTCGTCTCCCGTCATCGCCACCGTCAGGGAGTCGGTGGCCACATCAACGGTGTTGGCACGAAAGATCTCAACCACCTCCATCACCGAAGCCCGTGTCGTCAGGTTTGTCTTCACTTTGATCAGCGCCAGTTCGCGGAAGACCGACCGTTCCGGGTCAAGTTCCACGACGGTAAGCACATTGATCAGCTTTTTCACCTGTTTTTTGATCTGGTCAAGGATTTGGTCATCACACCGCACGACAATCGTCATCCGGGATATATGGGGATCTTCCGTCTCCCCCACCGACAAGCTGTCAATGTTGTATCCCCTCCGGCTGAAAAGGCCCGCTACGCGACTGAGCACACCGGATTGGTTTTCCACAAGCACTGACAGAACATGCCTATTCATCACTGTCCCTCCCCTTATTTCTTGCTAAAAAACCGCGGTTTTTCCGGCAATAGTTTAGAGAATACTAACCTGGACACGGGCGTTCGCCGGTGTATCGACTTGGCGGCCCGCGCGGTGAACACCCCAGATCCGACTTGGCTGTTTTTATCTTACATTTTTTCTATGTTTTAACATATCCGGGTTACAGTTAAGGCCCCAGTGCTTCCTTTTTCCTGACTTCAGACCCCACGGCCCGTTCGCAAAGTCCGTTGCAATGTAACAAAAAACCCCCGCCCTTCGCCATAAAGGCGACAGGGACGAGGGGTATACGCCACGTGTTACCACCCTGATTCGTCTTTACCTTACGATAAAGACCTCATGAGGTTCTAACAAACCTTCGCCTGTAACGGGGCTTCCCGTACCTTCCTACTGCCGGGTTCAGAAGATCTGCTCCGGAGAGAGACGTCCCCCGCAATTCTGCTGATTTCCACCGACCATCAGCTCTCTGTAAGAATCGGCCCGGGTGACGAGGCTCCTTCATCGCATTTAGTAGCAGGTATTATTACCTGGTGTTGATTGTTTTGTGTTATTTCTATCAAATATATCAACTGCCGATACTGGTGTCAAGAAGATTTTGTCACGGTAATTGTGAAATCTGTGTAAACCGGGCACCCCGTTTACCACCATTTCCGCGCAGACGGCCACAGGATCATCCGTTGATAATCCTCCTCGAAACCGGCGGCCGTCAGGATCCCCTTAACCCAGCTTCGGTTGGCCGGTTCCCCGTTAAAACTCTGGACAATAATCTTCTGGTCCGGGTAGGCCGGATACAAAGCGGGGATCAATGCCTTCAGACCTTGCTCCACCTGGGCCGGGGGAGCAGTTCCTACGGTTTGCAGGCGGAGGTTCCGCCCCGCCGCAACCAAAACGGGCCGCCCGGCGGCCAGGACAAGATAATCGCCGGTGGGCTTTTTGGCGTCCGGGGGAATCGCCGGCCACTCTGTAATATAGAGAAACGGGTTGGCCGGATCGGTCCAAGCCAAAGCCCAGCACCGTGCGGGCATTTCGGCGGAGGCGCCCAGAACGGCCAAAGCCTGCGGCAGTGCATATTGAACCCCGCTTAAGCCCTTGATGAAATAGCCCCGGTGCACCCGGCCGAGATTTTCCAAGACGGCAAGGAGGGGAGCAACCTCTCCCCAGGGGATCCCTTCCACCTGCACGATCTCCCGGCAGACAATCCCGTACCGGTTTAGGAGGGACTGGATTAGCATCTCGCTGGTCCAATTTAAAGGGGGCAACACCGACCATCTCCCCATCTGGGCCATTACCCCCGGTGGGATCACCCCGTGGGCCCCAGGCCGGTCCTGGGGTCTGGTGCGGAGTAAATAACGAACGGGACCAAAGGAATCATTGGTAATCAGCCCTTGGAGCATAAGTTCTTCCAAAGCCTGCCAGACGGTGGCGGCTGGAAGACGGGTCTCTCTTAAGAGAAAGGGTAAGGTTATCGCCCCTTTCTGCCTTAACAGATCCAGAAGTGACCGGGCGGGCGCGGACAACCCGGACAGGTCACCCGCCGCCGGATTACCGGCGGGCGGGTCACCGGCAGGTAGGGATTCGGCGGCCGGGGCCGGGGACCACGCTTCGGAAGAAAAAACCATCTCCTGGCCTTCGGCAGGAAGGGGAAACGCCTCAATCAGGATCTCAAAATGATCCGCGCTGCCCCGCGCCCGCCATTGAAACTGTCCACTGGCAAAGAGCATGTCCAAAAGGGAGGGTTTGTACCCCCGCACCCTGGCGGGGAGAAGATGCCGTTCCCAGGCGGCCGCGGAAAACCAACGTCCGCTCAACTGGTTCAATGTTTCGACCAGTCCTTCCGTCTCGCGCCGCTCCCCGGTCACCCCCTGCCAGCGGGCAAGAAAGGACGCATACGCCCAGGGTTCCTGGAGACGGGTGCGGGCCTTGACCTCCTGCCGCCGCCGGGCAAGGCTCCGCCGGTGGATCTCCCTTAAGATCTCAGGGTCACACCATTCCTCCTCATGGCCGCTGGGACTAAACTCCCCGGTTTCCACCAGCCCTACCGCGGCCAAAGCAGCCAGTTCTTCCTCGACCTCAGGCAAGGTCCAGCCGTAACGGGCAGCCAGTTTCCGGGCGGTAAAGGGCCCGTGGGTCAGCACGTACCGCTGAATAATCCGGGCCTTTGCCTCCTGGTAAGTCGGGGAAGAGGCCGGGCAGGCCGCGCTGGCAACCACAACCTTGGCCCCCGGGAGGGCTGTTAAATACGCGGCCAGCTCGTCCCGGTTCACCAGGAACCGCCGGTTGCTTTCGCCGCCGGCCGCCGGCGCCGCCTCGACCGGGACGGCAACCCCTTTGGCCTGTAAAACAGCGATGATGGTCCGGATCTCCTCTTCCCGCTGGGGAAAGGCCTCCTTGATCTCATCGTCGGTCAGATCCCCGCAGCGCGTCAGCCAGTACCCGACCCGTTCCTCGTTCGGCTCCTTGATCACCAGGTCGAGGCCGCGGGCTTTCCGGTCCACTTCCGCAATGACATCGGTCCGGAAGAAATCACGAAAGCCGCTCCCGCCGGCAATGGTTTTCAAAGTGGCCGCCCCCAGCCCGAAAAGGCGCTGCCCGCCTTCCACCCGCGGCGTATCGGGTTCATAGATAAAACTGGCCACAAAGTTAAAGAGGTGTCCGTAGGCAAAGGGGGAAGGCGTCTGGTGCTGTTTCCGGTAAATTTGGATCTTCCCGCTGCCAATCGCCGCCAGCACGGAACGGAGGCCATCCAAGTCCAAATAATCCTGGAAAATCTCCCGGTAGGCCTCGATCACCAGCGGAAAATCCCGGTCCTTGGCCACAATCTGCAGTAAATTCCCGGCCTTAATCCGGGAAAGCCACAGCGGGACCCTTTTCCCGCCGTACCCGCCCCGGGGCATCACCAGCGACCGTTGGGCAGAGTGGCGGAAAACCGCCCCGAAGAGCGGCGTCCCGGCCAGGCCTTTCCCCAGCTTTTCTTCGAGCGCGTCATCCGCCAAACCCAGCCAGTCGATGGTGGGCGGCGTACTCCCCCGCGGCAGACTGAACATAATCCCGTCGTCCTGGGTCATAAAGGGAAATTTCGCTCCCAGGCGCTCTTCCCAGGCGGCATTGAGCAGTAAAGCCAGCGCCAGATGGACCCGGTTCCCAAAGGGGGAGTGGAGCAAAAGGCGCCATTCCCCGGCCTCGTCGGGGAACTCCTCAATAACGATCCGGCGGTCGGTGGGTAGATAATCGACCGCCCGCTTTTGGGCGGCCAGATAAGCATGGAGATTCCTGGCCACCTCCGGACTGAGGGCACACCCCGTCTCCAGATAAGAACGGAGCTCCCCCGTCTCCAGCTTTGCTTCAAGCGTGCCTAAAAAGGCGCCGATCCGTTTCCCCAGCTCAAAAGAGCGACCTCCCTGCTCCGCCCGCCAAAAAGGGACGAAGGCTTCGCCTTTGCCCGCCGGGGAGACGATCACCCGGTCCTGGCGGATCTCTTCAATCCGCCAGACCGAAGTCCCCAAAACAAACCGGTCGTTCAGGCGCCGTTCGTAGACGAACTCTTCATCCAACTCCCCCAGGCGCACATTGGAGCCGGCCAGATAAACCCCGTAATAGCCCCGGTCCGGAATGGTCCCTCCGGCCGTGTAAACCAGCCTTTTCCCGTAGGCATCCGGTTTGAGGACCCCCGCGCTTTTGTCCCAATAGAGCCGGGGACGTAAATCCACATACTCCTTGCTTTCGTAAGCCCCGCTCAGCATGGCCAGCACCCGTTCGAAGTCGGTCCGGGCCAGGGTGTGAAAATTATAGGCGGAACGCACGATCTGCCAGACCTGCTCCACCATCACCTCGCCGGTGGCGGTCATCGCCACCAGTTGCTGGGCCAGAATGTCCAGGCAGTTTTTGGGGGCTTTCATCGGCTCGACCCGGCCTGCTTTCATCTCCTGGAGCAAGGCTACGGCTTCCAGAAGGTCCGCCCGGTTTTTGGGGATGATCCGTCCTTTGCTGGGCAGATTAACGACGTGGCCGGCCCGGCCTACCCGCTGCAGGCCACGGGCGACCTCCTTGGGGGACTCCAGTTGGATCACCAGATCAACCTCCCCCACATCGATCCCCAGCTCCAAGGAGGCGGTGGCCACCACGCACTTAAGCTCACCCGCCTTCAGTTTTCTCTCCACTTCCAGCCGGATCTCCTTCGACAAACTGCCATGGTGGGTCCGGGCAACCTCCTCCCCGGCGATCTTGTTGAGATTGGCGGTCACCCGTTCGGCCAGCCGCCGGTTGTTGACGAAAACCAGCGTCGACCGGTGCTGGCGGACCAGAGCGTCCACTTGTTGGTAGATCGATGGCCAGACGGTTTTCTCCGGCAATTCCCGCAGGTTGGGAACGGGAAGGATAATCTCAAGATCCAGCTCTTTCCGTTGGCCGGTGTCCACAATGGTCACCGGCCGCGGCCGGCGCTCCCCGCGCACCGGTTCCGGCTCATACCCGCCAAGAAAGGCGGCCACTTCTTCGAGCGGACGGATGGTGGCGGACAAACCGATCCGCTGGAGCCGCTCCCCCGGACCGGCCGTCTCCGCCACCAGACTTTCCAGGCGTTCCAGCGAGAGGGCCAGATGGGCGCCGCGTTTTTCCGTAAAAAGCGTATGGATCTCGTCCACAATTACGCACCGGACCGTCCTTAAGATCTCCCGGGCCTTTGAGGATAACATCAAAAAAAGCGACTCGGGCGTCGTGATCAGGATCTGCGGCGGCCGGCGCAGCATCCGTTGGCGTTCTGGCCCGGGGGTATCCCCGCTCCGGACCGCTCTGGTGATCTCCGGAAGCATCAGCCCCCGTTGCGCGCCGTATGCCCGGATTCCCTTCAATGGCCGTTCCAGATTGCGGTAGATGTCATTGTTCAAGGCTTTTAACGGGGAGATATACAAAATCTTCACCCCGTGGTTCTTTGCCGACCCGAGCTTCAGCGTCGTTGCTTCTTGCTCCATCTCGCGGTAAAGCCCGTCGATGGCTTTTAAAAAAGCCGCCAGCGTTTTTCCGGAACCGGTCGGCGCCAGGAGAAGCACATTTTCCCCGGCGGCGATCCGCGGCCACCCTTCCGCCTGGGGCGGCGTCGGGGTGCCGAAGGTCTCCGTAAACCACTGGGCAACAAGGGGATGAAAATCCTTCAGCGCCGGATGGAGCACAGAGAAACACCTCCAATTCTTTACAACGCAAACAGTCTGCCGGGACCCTTCTATAATAACATTTGTTCCCCGTAATGATCGGCCGGGATGTGAAAATAATATTACGTTTTTTCTTTCCCAACCTTTAAACGGTTATAACCTATAAATCAACTTTCCAGTCTTCCTGACACCTACGAAAATAGCTTATTTCTTGACTTTTGGCGGCATCTGCTATATAATTAATTTAACTTATAACAAGTAGTTTGGTAGAATGGTAGGAAATAAGAAAAGAAGAGGCAGATGATAACCACCGCTCGTGATGTGAGAAGGGGTTATCTGTTCTGTTTCTCTGTTTCATTGGAAACATGCGCTCCTACCGGAGCGCTTTTCTTTTTTCCGCCAGGAGCCAAGGAAAAAGGAGAGTGAACGCCTTGAAGAAAAAAGGAGTTTTGTTGTTAGTCGTTATCCTTTTGGTAAGCGTGGGGGTGTTCTTTTTCCTCCGCCAACCGGCAACGGATACCCTGAAAACGGATACCCTGAAAATCGGGATTGTCCAGATTGTGGAGCACCCGGCGCTCGATTCCGCCCGGCAAGGATTTATCGATCTGCTGACCGAACGCGGGTATGTGGAAGGAGAAAACATAACCTACGAAATCCAGAATGCCCAGGGTGATATGGCCACCGCCAATACCATCGCCCAGAAATTCAAGAACGCCAATCTCGACCTGATCTTGGCCATTGCCACCCCCACCGCCCAGGCCGTGGCGAATCTGATCAAAGATAAGCCCATTTTGTTCACTGCTGTAACCGACCCGGTCGCCGCCGGCTTGGTGGAAAGCGCCGAACGGCCGGGAACCAATGTCACCGGGACCAATGATCTGCAGCCGATGGAAGCACAGTTCAAATTGGCTCAAGAGTTGGTACCCCAAGCGAAACGGGTTGGGATCATTTACAACGCCGGGGAAACGAACTCCGTCACCCAAGTCAAGATGGCAAAAGATATCACCGCGGAATTGGGCCTGACCGTGGTGGAAGCCACAGTCGACACCAGCGCCGGCGTTTTGCAAGCCGCCCAGTCCTTCATCGGCCGGGTAGACCTTATTTACGTCCCCACCGATAATACCGTAGTCTCCGCTTTTTCTTCCGTGGTCAAGGTTGCCGAGGAGAATAAACTTCCGATCATCGCCGGGGAAGCAAACCTGGTATCCCAGGGCGCCCTGGCCACCGTGGGGGTTAATTACTACCGGCTTGGCCGCCAGACGGCGGAGATGGCGCTCCGCATTATTGAAGAAGGCGCCAAACCGCAAACCATGCCCGTCGAGAGCCAGAAAAAGACCGAACTGGTGATCAATGAAGACGTGGCACGGGCTTTGGGGATCAACCTCTCTGCGGCCATGCGGGAGATAGCCACCCTTATTCGGAATCAATAGGGCAACGTTTCCAAGATCGTCGTTAAGACGCCGCTAGAATCCGGGCTAATTCAATCTTTAAATGGAGTGACGAATCATGTGGCTAAATATTCTCCAGGGTACAGTTGAACAGGGACTTGTCTTTGGCCTGCTGGCGTTGGGTGTTTACCTGCCCTTTCGGGTTTTGGATTTTCCCGATCTAACAGTGGAAGGCAGTTTTCCGTTGGGGGCGGCGGTCAGCGCGGCTTTGATCATTAACGGAACGAACCCTTTCCTCGCCACCGGCATTGCGATGTTCGCCGGGGTGGTGGCGGGTATAATCACCGGAGTCATCAACACCAAACTCAAGATTGCCGGTCTCCTCGCCGGGATTTTGACCATGACTTCCCTCTATTCCATAAACCTCCGGATTATGGGGCGCGCCAATATCCCCTTGTTACGGGAGACGACCATTCTCACGGTGATCAAAGACTGGGGCTTTCCCGACCGTTATCTGGCCTTAACCGTTTTTACTCTCCTCGTCTTTCTGGTCAAATTTCTCCTTGATTATTTCCTTTATACCGAGATCGGAATGGCCCTTCGCGCCACCGGCGACAGCCCGGTCATGATTGAGAGCTTGGGCGGGAACACCAACCACATCAAAATCCTCGGTTTGGGCCTGGCCAACGGCCTCGTCGCCCTTTCCGGGGCCTTAACCTGTCAGTATCAGGGCTTTGCCGATGTGGGGATGGGGATCGGCATGATCGTGATTGGCCTCGCCTCGGTGATCATTGGGGAAGTTGTGATCCGGACCAGCAAAATAATCTATGCCACCTTTGGCGTGATCGTTGGCTCCGTCATCTACCGCCTGGCGATCACGGTCGCTCTCCAGCTGGGCTTCGCCCCCACCGACCTAAAGATCGTCACGGCCCTGCTGGTGATCCTGGCCCTCGGCGCCCCGACCCTGCGCCACTTCATGATCCAGGACGAATTCGCCGAACGCTTGATGGAAAGGGGCGTTTCTGATGCTCAGACTAACTAATCTGCACAAAATCTTTAACTACGGCAAGGTCAACGAGAATTACGCCCTGAAGGATATTAACCTGGAGGTTCCCAAAGGCGATTTCATCACGATTATCGGCAGTAACGGGGCGGGCAAATCCACCCTGCTGAACCTGATCGCCGGTACCCTTTTCCCGGATGCGGGAACGGTGGAGATTAACGGCGAGGATGTCACCCACTGGCCGGTTTATAAACGGGCGTCCCTCGTCGGCCGGGTTTTTCAAGATCCCCTGCAAGGAACGGCCGCCGAAATGACGATCGAGGAGAACCTTTCGCTGGCCGTCAAACGCGGTCAGCGCCGGAGTTTACGGCCGGGACTGGACAAGAACAGACGGGCCGAATTTAAGCGCCTCCTTTCCTTACTGGAACTGGGCCTGGAAAACCGCCTGGATTGCCCGGTGAAACTGCTCTCCGGCGGGCAGCGGCAAGCCCTTACCCTGCTCATGGCCACTATGGGCCATCCCCGGCTCCTCCTCCTGGATGAATACACGGCTGCCCTGGACCCGAGTACGGCCCAGCAGATCATGGCCATTACCGACCGGATCGTCGCGGAGTACCAATTAACCGTCCTGATGGTCACCCACGACATGAAACAGGCCTTGGCCATGGGTAAACGCACGATCATGATGGACCGGGGGGAAATCATCCTTGATCTCAAGGGGAAAGAAAGGGAGAAGCTTACCGTCAACGACCTGCTGGCGAAGTTCGCCGCGAAAAGCGGCCGGGAATTGACCGATGACCGGATTTTGTTACATGGTTGATGGTTGGTTGACCTAATTGTAAAGCTGCCGCTTTAGGCAGCCTTTTTATTTTAATTAAAACTTCTTTTCATATGTGCAGAACCCCGGACGGATCATAACCCACGTGGTCTTTTGCTGCTTCCACCGGACAATTTCGTCGGCAAGACAGCTACCGGAACAGACACCGGTTTAGACATGATTCTTCTTATTTTCTTACTTTACTCATTGCTCTGCTACAATCTTTAACAAGGAAGAGGTAAAATAATACCAAAGGTTTAGTAAGGGATAACAAAGATTCTGAAAGCTGGTGTTTCCATGGGAGATAAAGCAAAATACCCGGTTACCCCGGCAATCCGTTTTTTGCGGGCGGCAAAGGTCAGTTACACGGAACATCTGTACCGCTATGAAGACAGGGGTGGGACGGAGGTCGCGGCGCGGGAATTGGGCATCCCCGAACACGCCACCATCAAAACGTTGATTATGGAAGATGAAAAGAAAAAACCCCTCATCATCTTGATGCACGGCGATTTGGAGGTTTCCACCAAGGAACTGGCCCGGCTTCTCGGCGTGAAGACAATCCAGCCTTGCACTCCGGAAACCGCCAATAAGCACAGCGGTTATTTGGTCGGGGGGACCTCACCCTTCGGCATCCGGCACCGGATGCCGGTATATATGGAAGCGACCATTCTGGACCTGCCCAGAATCTACATCAATGGCGGCAAGCGCGGCTTCCTGGTGGAAATGGACCCGCAGGACCTGGTCAAACTCTTAAATCCCCAACTGGTAAAGGTAGGGATTAAGAAGCACTAATTTGTAGGATTTTCGTTGTCCCGTCCGGCTGCGCCAAGTAAACCAGACGGATTTTTTCTCCCTTGGCGAGCGTAATAAAGAGATAATGGCAATTTCTCCCGTCCACCGTAGTCTTTCCCTCCGCCAGCAAAACGGGGTTGTTCAGTTCATTGAGCTCCAACAAATACCGTTCGAGCACCAGCCGACGGGCCAAGGGCAGCGCAGCCACCTGACGTAAGGCCGGTTCGGCAAAGAAAAGCCGCCGGAAATGGAGTTCCCATAGGTTTTGGATCTCCTGCGCCCGGGGAAGGAGGCAAGCCTCCACTTGCTGACCGGTTTCTTCGACCGCTCTTTGCAGAGTGGTTTTTTCGTCCGCTGCCTGCTTCAGCTCCTGGGCAGTAGCAGCCAGTTTCTTTTCTAACTCCGCCAGCTTTTGGTCCAAGCGCTCAACTTCTTCCCTTTTCTTCCGAAGGACGTTTTGATACTGTTCTTCTTCGCCGGGAAATAATTTCTCAAGTGGAGAAAGAGTTGGCACTTTTCGGGTGAGCTTTTCCACCCAAACCTTGGCCTTCGCTTGGTAGCCCGGTGTAATTTGCTGCTTCCGCCAGGTCCCGTTCGCCCAGGCCTCTTCCAATTGACGCAACTCCTTGGCCAAAATCTCCTGTTGATTCGTTGTTTTTTGCTTTTCCTCAGTCAGCCTCGTCCGCAAGGCCTCTGCTTTATCCAACCGGCCGGCGGCCGTCTTCAGGTTTGCCGTTAAATCAGCCCGCTCTGCCTCCAGTTTATGCAGCCGCCGGTCCACCGCCTCCACCTTTGCCCGTTCCTCACCCTCCGCCCAACTGGGCAAATCCTCATCCCAAGGGGCCACCTGTCCTTGATAGTGGCTCAGGCTAAACCAGATCACCATCGCCAACAGGTTACGGTTTATCTCCAGAGTCCCTTTCTGGAGCTGGAAACCGCCAAAGCCGACCGCCAGGAGCCAACCAACCGGCCCGGTTAAAAAGCTTAACAGACTGGCCGCGCCGGTATAAATGGAAAAGGGAAGGGTAATCCCGAGCATCGTCGTAAAGACGGCGTGCAGCACTGTCGTCAACATCAGATAAGCTCCAAACCCGGTCAATTCGACCAGCGCAATCAGGGAAAGCGGGCCGGCCGCCCCCGTGAGGGCTTTCATAATCACCGTTCCAGTTAACCGGTCAACCCCTAGCGACTTTTCCAGGGCACGCCGCTCCTCTTCTTTAAGTCCACTGAGCGCTTCGTCCAGGCGCGCGGCCGCTTTCTCTTTCTCCTCTCCTGAGAAACGCTTCGCCCACTTTTGCGCCTCTTCCCAGAGGCGTTCTTTGTAACGCTCATAAACCAGCTGCGCTTTTTGAGCCAAAGATAAACCGCTATCCAGACGGAGCCCCTTGGCGGCTTCATTAATTATCGTCACCGAAAGGGCTTCCGGGCTGATTTCCCCGTTTAGGTTGACCCGTTTCGCCAGTTCCGCTTGGAAGAGAGAAATAAGTTCCTCGCGACGATAGCCCTGAAGGTTTTGGGTGGCCTCATCAATCAGATCGGAAACCTTTTTAATCTCCACCTCCGGCACCCAATCGCCGTGCCCGATCAGCGCTCCGGCCTGGTTCAATTTTTTCGTGAGGAAACTCCCGATTTTACTCCCGGTTTCCTTTAGATAGTTGGCCAGGGTGATGTTTTGTAAAATGGCAACAAGGGATCTTAGCTCCTCATCATTAACCTTGTCCAAAGGGGCAAAAATGTTAAGCAGGAGAACACTTCCCTTCTCTTCCTCTCCGGCTTCCTCCCGGCCGTAATCCCAAGAAAATTCCGGCGGAACAAAACCCGGGGGTCCGTAGGTTTTCATCAGCCAGATCCCTAGGGCAAAGGCTTTCCGGAGCATGGCCGCAGCAAGATAGTAATTGCCGTAATTTCGGTGATTTGCCTTATTCCCTTCGATCCTTAAGGTATGCAGGTAATTGAGGATAAAGTCGGGGGCTGCCCTATATTTCCGAAGCGTCGTCAGTTCCCGCAAAAAGCGGTGGTCTTCCCAGACAGACGACTGCAGGATCCCCGCTTCCTGCATAATTTGGCCGGTGACCAACTCGGCAAACAACCGTAATTTCGATAAAGTCGCCTTCGGATCCACCCCGAGAAGAGTCTCGGCCAAATGGCCGACTTCCGCCAAATCTGGCCATTTTGTTTTTAAAAACCCGAAGTTGTCCATTAAGTCACCCCTCCCTCACGGCGCAATCCGAATCCTAAAGCTGCAACCTCTCCGCTGAATCGCCTTTAATCCGATGGGTATAAATCCAAAACCTTATAAGCACTACGAATCATATCGTCTTTCAGTTCCTCCGGCGCCAGCACCACTGCCGACGAGCCAAAACTCCGGATCCAGGGTTTGATCTCGTTAATCCCCCGGACCTGGTCGGTATAGATGAGATATCCCTCCATTTTTGTCACCGACGCCTTTTTCCGGTGGGCTGTGTCCCGCAGAACCCGCCGCCAGACGTTATACTCATCGTAAAACTTGATTTTCACCGTAACCAACGGCGAACTGAGATCAACCCCCCAAGCCTCGGCAAAGACCTCTTCCAGAGAAAAATCAGGAGGGTAGGTGAATTTACCTGTCTCCATATAGTCCCTGATGCGATCAACCCGCAAGACCGTCAATTTCCCTTCAATGAGACCCACCAGGTACCAAAAGCCCCAGACCCAGTAATAAACCAACCCGTAGGGTTCCATTTCAAAACGGAAAGCCGCGCCGGCGGCATCCACATAATCAAGGAAAAGGCGGCGTTCGGCCAAGATCGCCTCTTCCAGGCTGGTCACCATTTTTTCCGTAGTGGGGGAGTCGTACAGTCCCCGCCAGCCTTTGACGAGCAGCCTGTTTTGCCGTTTACCCAAGGCCGCCTGCTCTCCCTTTCCCAGCAAGGCCTGGCATAATTTGGCCCGGACCCGGTTAAGTTCCGGCGAATCCTGACGCTCAAGGGCCCACAGCAAAGCCAGGGCTTCGGCCGGGGTGAAGGCCGGCGCCGGCGCGGAGACCTCCGTGGAGATTAATGACCAACATTCCCCGCCGCCGGTATCATCATCCTGGGTAGTCAGCGGCAATTCATGGCTAAGAATCTCCAAATCGGTCCGCACCCGGGCCCGACTGACCCCCAATTTGGTGCTCAGTTCCTCCAGACTTAAACCGGACGGGTTTTTCTTCAGCAAATAAACCAGCCGACTGAGGCGGTCCAAGGTTTCATCCATTGTCCTGCGCGCCCCCTTGACTTTCCGCCGCATAGCGGGCTAATTTCCGGCGGGCGCCGGCGATGATGCGCTCCCGCAACTCCACCGGCGCCAATACTTCGGCCGAAGCGCCAAACTGCCGGACCCAGCGGCTAATCTCCCCCAGGCCGGAGACCGTATCGGTAAAGAGCAACGACCCGTCGGGTTCCTCCTGCACTTGGGCGGTGGGACGCAAGGACGCGTCCCTTCTCACCTTGTCCAGAACATTAAAGTCATTCCGGAAACGGATCTTCACCTCACATAAGGGACCGTCCTCCGCGCCAAGGGCATAGGTTAACCGTTCGCACTTGGCCGGATCCAAACCGGCCGGCGGCCTGCCCCCGGCCGTCAGATTGGCCATCCGGTCCAGGCGAAAGAATCCGGCCCCGCCGTCCGTCTGATTGACGGCCGCCAGGTACCACCGGTCCAAGGCCAGGTTATATACGACATAACAGGGCAAGACCGTCCACCGGGAAGCCGGCTCCTGCGGGCAGCGGTAAGTAAAAGTCACCATCTGATCCTGGGCCACCAGGGCGGTTAATTGCTCCATCACCCGGAAGGCGGTCCCATTCTGCCGGCAAAGGGGTCCTTTAATGACCAGGCGGGCTTGGCGTTTGGCCGCCCTCTCCAACAAACGGGGCGAAAGATTGACCATGCTTAGCCGCAACTTCGCCAAGACCGCATTTAATTCCGGCCCTAAAGGGCCCTTCGCCTCGTAGCCTTGGATAAACCGGATCATACTCTCCAGTTCGGCAAAGGAGAAATTCAGCCGGGGCAAGATTTTTTCGCCCAACTGCCACCCTTCGGCCGTCTCCCGGATTAACCCTTCCTGGCCAAGCCGGTGCAAAAAGCGGTCAAAGGTTTTATCGCTGGCCTCAAATTCGGTACGAAAAAAGGAACGGGCCCTCTCGGTGGAGACGGGAAAACGGCATCTGGACAACCAGAGAAGAAACCGGATGGCCCGTCCGGAAAAATCATCGATCTGAAAAAATTCGCCTTTTAAAATCTGTTCGTATTTCTCCCGGTAACGCTGGACGGTTTTGACCGAAAGCCCCAGCCGGGAAGCGATCTCCGCCAGCGAAGCATCAGGGGATTGCTCGAACTCCAGACAAAACTCCTCGAATTTTTCGGACAGCGGCGCCGCCACGAAACCACCTTCCGGCTTAAATTCTAATTTAACAATTTATTATGTAATTCGCTTATACTTACCGGATTCCTTCCTTTTTGAAAAAAGTAAGCATAATAAAAAAGAGGACAAGACCTTCTACCCGTCTTGTCCCCGCCACTCGCTTACGACCCTGTGGTACGCTTTCTTTTTCGCTTTCTCGCCCAAAGTAAACTCTTAAACTTCTGCTGGCCGCTCAAAACCCGCCCGTCCGCCCGCTCCGTAGTTTTTTTCTTTCTCATCTTACCCTTCTTTGACCCGGAATTGCAAAAGGTGCTTGCCGATGCCAATCAGATCCCCGTTACGCAACGTAAAGCGCTGAGCGGAATGATTGTTATGCATGACCATCCCCCGCCCGGTTAAATCCGTTCCCCGGTAGCTCGAATCATTAATCACGTCAACCCGGAAAGCGTAAGGGGGAACCGACGCATCACCATACAGGACGATGTCGGCCTTGCCGGAAGACCCAAAAACAGTCCGGGCGCCGAAGAGGATGAACTCCTTTCCCTGCATGGGGCCGCTGACGGCCGCCAACCAGACTTCCCGCCGGAAATGTTCAACCAAGCCGATGAGCGCGCCGATCCCGCCGCCAAGGGCCAAAAAACCAACCAGCCGGGCGACGCTGCCTTCCCCGTAGGGCAAGGGGATACAGATCAGATCAAAGACTAAGCCGCCGGCCGCCCCTCCGGCCATTCCGCCGATCAAACCATTCACCATCCTTTTTTTATTCCCCGCCATCCAGCCGTTGGCCATCCCCATGCCGGCGCCCAGCAGGGTCCACCCCAACGTCCGGGCGATGATTTGCCAGAGCAGGGGCTGGCCTATGCCGCCCCCACCGAGCAGACTGTAAAGCATTTGACCGGCTCCACTCCCGATGAACCCGCCAAGCGCCGCCCCGAGCATCCAGCGGAAACCTTTCCGGAGCGCCAGCCCATACTGACGGTTGAGTAATGATTCTACCGTTCCGAAGGAAAAACCGATGATTCCCGAGATGAGACAGCCCCACCAGGCCATTCCCAGCACCATTTCCATAAAGCTCCCGTAAGTGTAATGATCCGGGAACAAACATTCATCCACCAGCCAAGCCAGCACCGCGCCGCATAAGCCGGCCACCGCCATCTGCCAAAGATTGGTCGGGATCAGCCCGCGCATTTTGGCCTTGAAACTTTCCGGTTTGGAAGGGATTTTTTGGGAAGGAAGTTCTCCTTGCTCCGGCGGGAAACTCCCTTTAACCGCGCCCGCCGCATCCAATTCCTCCGGAAACAACTCCAGCCTGGGGCGGACGGCATCCAATTCTTCAGCCGTAAAAATCAGCGCCTGCCTAATGTCATCCAGTTCAGCCCCAGTAATTTCCCAAGGGGAAGAATGCTCCGCCGCCCCGGCCGCCGTTCCCGGTTCCACCAGCACAGCGTCCAACTCTTCCGCGGTTATTTCCCAACGGCATGGAGCGTTTGTCCCCCCGTCTTGCTCCCCCGGCCAAACCTTTCCTCTTCCAGTCTCCGCTTGTTCTTCCGCTTGCTGTTTTGCTTGCTGGGCTTCCTCCTGAAGTCCAGCTCCCGCTTTTTCCCCGCCGGTCTCCTTGGTCATGCGGATCTCCCTCCTTTCCTCCGTTCAAACCGGCTTTCACCTGCCACCAAAATCAGCCTCATCCCCCGGTCAATACCTGCCCTCATCCTTTGCGGGGAAGGCTTTCCTTCCCCCTAACCCAACACCCGGAATAATGATCTCCCGGCTTTCAGTAGCCGCTGCCCGCCGGGAATTCGATTTCAAAATCATCCTCCCGCCGCTTCCTTTTTTTCCGTTGACACCACCGGAGAAAGGAGATGAACCCCACGAGCACGGCTGTTGGCAGCAGGAGGATAAGCCCTTTCCCGGCCAAGGATAAATTCGCCCAGTTGTCAGGTCTCAACATCCAGCGCCGGCCGGTGCTGGTCTCCGGTAAAAGCTCATCACTGACAAAACTATAGGGAACGTGCTGGTTGTTTAAAAAATCCTTGATCACCCCGGCCGGAATGGCCAGCGCCAAATCGGTTCCCTCCACAAGTTCCGTAACCACTCCTAAAACATTTCCGTTCGCATCCAGCAGCGGTCCTCCTGAGTAGCCGGGGACTACCTTGCCTTGGATTTGCATATACCGGTGACCATCAACCGGCAATTCAGTGGTGATTAACTCGCCGTCCGTCCATTCCGGGCTCCCCCCCCCGGTGGCCAAAAAGATAAATCCGTTCTTCGCAGGCGTTTTTATTCTCCCCCAGCCGGAGGAGGGGAGTAGAGGCGGCATCCACCTTCAGCACCGCCAGATCCCTTTGGGGATCGGCCGCCGCCACCTTGGCCGGTAAGCGCGCGCCATTCCCGTTCACCACCGTCACCTCGTCCCCGCCGGCCAGCACATGACAACAGGTGAGCACATGTCCGGCGGAGGAGATAAAAAAGCCCGAGCCTAAGGCCGTTTTCGTTTCAATGGTGACCACAGCCGGGTAGGTCAAACGTTTGACATAATTGGTAACCTGCTCCCCGGCCGGCGCCAAATGGCCGATGCCGATTCCTAAAAGCACACCAAGCAAGAGAAAGACACAAAGGAGTTGCCGTTCTCCTTTCATGGACGCCAACATCCGAATACCCCCTTTACTTGCCAATTTTCACTTTTATACCGCCCGGCTCCGGTCTCTCGGGGAAAAGCGCAGCAGGTCTCCCTTAATGGATGATCAGTTCGAAATCATCTTTTTCCCCACCGGCCGGTTTAAACTCGATCTCCCAATCATCCTCTCTGCCACTGGTCTGCGGTTCCCCCGGGTAAAGTTCCAAATTACCGACCGGGAATCTTCTCTCGTTATCCAGGGCCCAGGAGGCCGCTTCCCGGTCCATCGGGCTTTTGATGTTATATTCTTTGTATTGAATCATATCGCCGACCTTCACGATTAAGTCGACGAGGGTTTCCCCGCCCGCCGCCCAATAGTCGCCGAGACAGACAACGCCGTTTTTGAAATTCGGATGAAAAATCGGGGTTTGAATGGTACATCTCGGTTTGATCTGGGGATAGTTGGCAGTCAGTTGGAAAACAACCTCATGCCGGTCGATCACTTCCGGCCCGTTTTTCCCCAACCGCAAACCGGGTACCCGGTAAGTAACATGGTAAATAGTGGGCGGGTTTCCGCCACTGGCCCGGACAGTAATATAGGGATGTCCGGTAAAAGCCTTCATGACCTGTTCGTAATCGGCTTGCAGCCTTCTGAGCCGTGGTGTGCTCATGTTTAACCCTCCTTCTCTTTTTCTCCGGTTACGTCCGGTTCCGGATCCGGACCCTTTTCCCCCGTCATCGTTGGTTTTTCCATCTCCACTTCCTTCCGGCCTGCGTCGCCCGCTGAGCCATCCTCGGCCAACCGTCTTTCCTCCTCCTTGCCAGAGGCTGCTCCAACTTTCTCCTTTATCCTGCGCTCGCCATTGGCAATCCGGAAAGCCCCTTCCACCACTTCGTCCTTTCTCCAGACAAACACACCGGCTTTTTTCCGTACCGGATCGATCACCAGCGCCACTTGCTCGGGGGAGGAGAAAAAGTAACGGTGGATAAAGAGGTCGTAGGCCGAGAGGAACACCCCGAAGCCGGGATGGGTATGGAACCAACCCACCACCTGCAAAGCGGGGTATAACCGTTCCTGCTCATTCGCCAGGTACTCCCAATCCCGGTGGGTGAAGGTCAGACTGGCCTGCCGGTGCGTGGCGTATTTGGCTTCGACCCAGGCCGTCACCTCCACTACCACTTGGCCGTTTGCCTCCCGGCACCGGCCAAGAAGAAAGCCCCCTTGTTCGTGGCGGAGGTCACCAACCGCATACTCCACTAATTCCGCCATCAATGGCAGGGCAAGCTCCACAAGGACCGGTCCATTGACCGCCGGAACCTCCCTCAGCCGGTAACTTGGGCCAACAATGATCTCAAAATTATCCGGAGTTTCTGTTTGCTTTCCCAAGTCAACTCCTGGATCTTTCCCCTTCTCTACGTGCTGTTCATCAATGGGCATTTGCTCCCTCCTTTCCGCTCCACATCCGGTCACCACTGAGTTCAAAATAGATCCGTTCGGCTCCGGCCTGTCCGGCCAGGATTTCCCAGGGCGCCACGCCTGTTGACCGCAAGGTGTAATCGAGGAAAGGCTCATCCCCGGTGATCTGATGGGTAAAAACCACCTGCCTGACCTGGCCGCAAACCGGACAAACCGCTGCGGAAGCCGACAACTGGGCCAGATTTCCCAGGTAATCCTCCTCCTTCCCGCAATGCGCACAGACCAGCCGGTAGACCAGATCATTCAGGAGTTCCACAATGGCCTCCGCCCCCATTTCCGCCCGCACGCGGGCCAGGAGTTGCCGCCAAGTAGTCCCGGCCGCCGTAAAACCGGGCAATTCCACTAGCCGTTCGATCTTTTCGTGGGCGTAGCAATCTTCCCGCTCCTGATAGGTCACGACATAGGAATCATGGGTTAACCCGTTAAAGACAAACCCCTTCCCCGCCAGGACCGGCAAAGCCGGCTCCTTCTTCCGGTGCAGCAGTTTTACCGCCTCCTGCACGGCAATCCCGGCAATCACCGCCGAGGTGGTTGGCGTGGTCGGAGTTTTCCCGCTCAGCATTTCTTCTTTCGAAAGGAGCGCGCAGGATCGCCTCAGGTTGACTAGGCGGTAGTCTTCTGCGGTCATGGTGCATTCATAACAAGGACCTTCCGGCGGAAGAAAGACCCGGGCCACTCCGCTTAAGGCCTCGATTGCCCCGTCGATCCAGGGCGTGTTGGTCAGCCAGCACCGGCGGTTGATGGCCATCCGCGCTTCCCGGTTATCCACCCCCCCCGATCACCACATCCACATGGCGGAAGAGACCCAGCCCCACTTCGAAGTTGATATTCCCGACAATAGGGACCACCTCAAGCTCAGGGTTGATCTCCCGTAAACGGACGGCCGCCACTTTCGCTTTGAACTTTCCTTCATCTGTGGCGCGGAAAAGCACTGCGCGGGAAAGGTTGGAGAGCTCCACCCGGTCCATGTCAACCAGGAAGATATGGCCTACCCCGAGCAAAGCCAGGTTTTTCAGGATTTCGTTTCCGAGGGTGCCGGCCCCGACCACCAGGACTTTGGCCGCTCGTAACAGGTCCTGATCCCACCAGGAGATGAGCCGGAGCCGGGCATAGCGGTCTTCCGGAGTGAAAGTCAGTTCCATCCGGTCAGGCATGCTCTCCCCCTCCCGGCGGTAATCTCCGGTTGCAGCCTTAAGATGTCGCCTTCCTTGACGCCGGCTTCAGCGAAAGTCTGATCCTCTTTCAACTGTTTCCCGCTGGCCTTATGATGTAACTTGTAGGATAACGGTTGTCCATCCGGTCCGGTCGTCGGCAGCTTCATCCCCTCGATTAATTTTTGGATAATCGCCCGCACCGGCCGGTCGTCCGGGACCGTCACATCAGTCCGTTTATTCCCGGTCTGGTCAATAATGGTCACGGTAAGCTTATTCACTAAAAGTCCCTCCTTTTTAATCGGGGCGCCCCTTTGTCTTCATCTTCATTGTAAAACTCGATCCGGACAAAAGCTGTCCATGGCCATAAACCTCACGGTCACGAACCTGAAAAACGAAAAGAAAACAAAAAAGTAGTTTTCCCGCCCGCCGGCCTTCCGGAAGCTAAAACAAGGGAAACGGCAGGAAAACTCCGGACCAATCCGAATCTTTACCTTTAGAAGCAACCAAGATAACCAAGATAATTAGAAACAACCTGGATAGTCTATTAAACAACCCTCAACAAGCTTTGCTGGGGAGGTGTTATTCCGGATGAACTGGAAAGACTCCTTACGGACCCTATATCAAACGACATATCATGCAACCAGTCTGATCGCCTCCAAGGCTTTTGAAATGATGGATACCGTAAAGACAAGGATCGACATCGGCCGGCGGAATAAAAAATGCCGGCTGCTTTACGGCGAAATCGGGGAAACCATCTACCGCCAAGGAGGGGGCGGCGGGGAAATCCCCCGTTTCCGGCAAGAGATTAGACCGCTCGATGACGAACTGTTTACCGCAACCAGGGAAAAAAATCAACTGGAGCAGGAAATTGCCTACCTCTCCCGGGAACTTAGGGAAGCGAAAAGACGCCATAGCCTAAACTACAGCAAAGAGCTGGAAGAAAGGATCCATCCATTACGGGACCGCTTGCATACCACCAATAAAAAAATATCCCATTTGAAAGGGATATTAAGAAACCTTTATGAACAGATGGGAGAATACGCTTACCAAAACCGGCTGCCCGATCCGGAGCTCAACCACTTGTTTCAGGAGATTGACGACTTAAAAAACGAAATCAACGAGTTATTAGCTGAACTGGATAGGAGAAACCAGGTCCGCAGCCTCCGGCGGCAAAACGACCGGCAGGAAGTATATCAAAGAATCCGGTCCCTCTTTACCTCCCGTCCGGGAGCACCCACCACGGAGAGGGAAGTCATCTTAAACCTTCCCCCTCCCGGCCGGAACCAAACCGATAACTCCGTGCGCACCTGTCCCTACTGCCTGACCGCCATCCAACCCGCGGAAAGAACCATCGTCTGTCCCGTTTGTGAAACCCCCCACCACGAAGAATGCTGGCGCGACAATGGCGGATGCAGTGTCTTTGGGTGCCGTGGGAGGGCTTAGGCTTTCAGCGTCGATTAACCTGTCCATCAATGTTTTTAATTTGATCTAAAAAAGCCCTTTTAAAGAAACGTTAGCCGGTTGTTTGAGGTAAAAAATTCGAGACGCCGGGGGCTATTTACACCCTTTTCCTCTTGGTTTCCTCCGATAAAGAGAGGAACAAGGGTATAACGTGGCAACGAATTAATCCGCAATTTTCCATCAACTGGTTCGGTGACGCCTTTGATTTAGGGAAAAGACCACGGGCCGTTATCAATTAATGCATCATCTAAGATGTAAGATGGAACTTTATTTGCCAAGGGGGTTAAGCTGATGCCTTTTCAAGGATGGGAAAGCGCCCAGGTGCAAACCAAAGACGGGATAAAGCCGGCCATCACGCCGGTGATCATCTCCGCCAGCCGGGCCACGGACATTCCAGCCTTTTATAGTGACTGGTTCCTGCGCAGGCTGGCGGCCGGTTATGTCAAGTGGGTTAACCCCTTCAACGGACAAGCTCAATATGTATCCTTTGCCAAAACACGGGTGATTGTCTTTTGGACCAAAAACGCAAAGCCCTTAATCAAATACCTTCCAGTCCTCGACCGGATGGGAATCAATTACTACTTTACCTTTACCGTCAACGACTACGAAGCGGAAGGGCTGGAACCGAACCTGCCCAGGCTTTCCGAAAGGATGCAAACCTTTCAACAACTGGCAAAAACCATCGGCAAGCAGAAAGTAATCTGGCGGTTTGACCCGTTAATCCTGAGCAAAACTTTAACCGTCGGGCAACTTCTCCGAAAAATAAAACGTGTCGGTGAAGCGCTGCATCCGTTCACAGAAAAACTGGTGATCAGTTTTGCCGACATTTCCATCTACCGACGGGTGCAGCGTAATCTTACGAAGGGCGGGTTTGCCGACTATTGCGAATTCGACCAGGCGCAAATGAAAGCAATCGCCGCCAGCCTCCAGAAAATCAACCGGGACTGGGGCCTCCAAATTGCGACCTGCAGTGAAGAAATTGATCTCTCGGCTTACGGGATCACGCATAATAAATGTATCGATGATCAATTGCTGATCCGGCTCTTCCCCCAGGACCAAGCCTTAATGAAATTTCTTGGGTATGAAGCGCCGCAGCCAAGCTTATTTTCCGGCGGAGAAACCGGCCGGCGGTCAAGCAATCTCAAAGACAAAGGGCAGCGCAGGTTCTGCGGTTGTATTGTCAGTAAGGATATCGGGCAGTACAACACCTGTATGCACCTTTGCAAATACTGCTACGCCAATTATTCGGAAAGCCTGGTGCGCAAGAACTATCAACAAAAAAGGGATGTCGAGGCGGAGAGCATTCTGCGGGACTTTTAAATTCAAAATCTTAAACACTATAGAAATCGCCGGCCTTGCCCGCACTCCCCAACAGCTCGATAAGGTGTTTTGTTTTTTCCTCAAAAAACTGCAGAGTATGCGCCACGATCTCGTGATAAGGGGGATATGGATCATCCTCCCCGATCTTCTTTTCCAATTCGCTCCAGGCATACCTTGCGACGCCGGAATAAAAATGGATGTTGCTGATCCCCGCCGCGACGATTTTTCCATACATACTCTCCGGAAGGCCGGAACCGCCATGCATGACCAGGGGGACATCCGTCAGGGAAGCAATCTTAGCCACCAGGTCGAGGTCAATTTCGGGCTTGCCTTGATATGGCCCATGGACATTGCCAAAGGAAATGGCCAGGGCATCCACGCCGGTTTTGGCGATAAAGTCCGGCACCAATTCCGGATCGGTCTTGTAACCCGCCGGCGCGGACGCCGGTTTTCTGAGCGCCGAACCCCCTACCTGTCCCAACTCGGCTTCAACACAAACATCAAAGGCATGGGCCAGTTCGGCAATTCTTTTGGTCTGCGCCACATTTTCAGCATACGGAAGGGAGGAGCCGTCAAACATCACCGAATTCACGCCCAGTTTGATCGCCTTGGCAATCTGTTCGTAACTTTTGCCGTGTTCCAGTTGGACCGCCACCGGAACCCGGGCCCGTTCGGCCATATTTAAGAGCATGGGAAAAGCGATCTCCAGTGGAATCCCGGCAAAGACTTCGGGCGCCACCCCGAGCGCAATGGGCGATTGCAAAGCTTCGGCCGCGCGGATCGCCCCGTAGGCCATCTCCAGATTTCCCCCCAAAACATGGCAAATGGCGTAACCGTTCCGCCACGCGACCCTTTGCAGATGCGACAGTTTAAAAAGCATCCGTACACCCCCGCCTTCTCAATTCCGCCGTTAGCCAATGAAGCACTACCCACTTCCCCCGGCCTTATCAGAAAAAGAACAATTGTAAAAAAGAATGAGCCGCTTGGCCGGGTAGAAAAAGCGCCCTCGAAAAGAGGGCCCTTTCCCTGCCGGCCGGGGCTTAGCCCGGCCGGATTTCTTTGTTTAACTGGAGCACAGCCGTGTATAACCGGCGGTAAACTTCGTATTGTTCCTCGTAAACACGATGTACCGCCGGATCGGGTTCGTAAATCCTTTCCACCTCAACCATCGTGTCCACCGCCTCCTCGAAGCTGCGGTAATAACCGCAACCGACGCCGGCTAAAATTCCTGCACCTAAGGGTGCGGCGTCTTTATTTTTCAAGATCTTGAACGGCCGTCCCGTAATATTTGTCTTGATGTTCAGCCAGACCGGTGATTTGGCGCCCCCGCCAACCGCAATTAATTCATTGATGCTGATCCCGGCTTGCTGCATCGTTTCAAGGTTTAAGCGCAGTTCGTAAGTGAGCCCTTCCAAAATGGCCTTGGCGATCTCACCCTTGGTTGTATTGAGCGTTAAGCCGAAGACCGTTCCTTTCGAGTCCAAGTCGCACGTGGGAGAACCGCTCCCTTTAAAATGGGGGATAAAATAAAGCTTCGTCGGCTGGGGCGGCATTTGCGCATTAATGAGATCATAGGCGCTCACCCCTTGCCTTTGGGCCTCCCGCTTTTCCTCCCCGCAAAACTGGTCGCGATACCACTGGTAGACCACCCCGCCCGTATGGTTTAAGGCGAAAGTGCAATACAGATCCGGTTTGGCATGAATATAACAGGGATAATAGGCTTTGAACATTTCCTCGGTGCGTAAAGGTTGGGAAAAGGCCGTAAATAACACCTCCGCCGTTCCGGATGAATCGACCCCAATCCCCTCTTTGATCACGCCGGCGCCAAGGGCGGCGCACGTTTGGTCGTGACCGCCGGCAACCAGGATCGGGTCGCCGCCTAAACCCAATTCTTCCTGGACCCTTGCATTCATTTTTCCAACGGCCGTCCCCGACGGAACAGGGCGGGACAATTTAGCCGCCGGGATCGCCAATTGGTCCAAGATCGGCCGTGACCAGTCTTTACGTAACAAATCAAATGCCATTGTCCGGGAGGCCATGGTCTGGTCGATGACCGGTTCGGCGCCCAACTTGCCCAAGAGAAAATCGGCATAAGTCATGAACTTCCAGGTTTTTCCAAAGATCTCCGGCCGTTCTTCTTTAACCCATAATATTTTCGTGAGCGAATTGATCGGGTGCGGCCGCATTCCCGTTAACGCAAATAACTCTTTATCCCCGAATATTTCTTGGCAGCGCCTCGCCTGCGGAAGCGAACGGTAATCCATCCCCAGCAAAGCGGGGAAGAGCGGTTTCATGTTTTGGTCGACGGGAATGACGGCATCGCCCTGCACGGAAAGGCTGAGGGCTTTGACTTCTTTAACCCCGCTGCGCTTTACCGCCGCACCGATGACCTCTTTCGCCAACTGCCAGACCAAAGCCGCATCTTGTTCGGCGTAACCGGGCTGGGGATAGCGAACGGGATACTCCTGCGCGGCTGCGCCCAAAACCGCCCCGTTTTCACTCAAGACGACCGCTTTGCAATTGGTGGTGCCAAGGTCAAAACCGATAAACATCCGGTCACTCCTTCATGCGTCCCAATTAATACTTAATGCTTACCACCCATCAATTCCTCGATCTTCTTGATCTGTTCCGCGCTCAAGGGTTTAAACCCACCCAACAATTTGGCGACGACCAGGGATTTCAAATAGGTCTCCAAGGTTTCCATCTTATAATAGGCATCCCAAATATCACCACCGACAGTAATGGCGCCGTGTTTGGCCAGGATAATGGCGTTCGCCGTCGGATACTTATCAAGGGCTTTATTAATCGCCACCGGGACCTCCTCCGTCGTCGGCAGAGCATATTCGGTCACGGCGATATGGTTAAAGGTAAACATCACCTCGGGGGCGGCAATTTCGTCCAGCGGGTATTCCGCGATGGCAAACCCGGTGGCCACCGGCGGATGAGAATGGACAATCGCTTTGATATCGGCGCGGCGTTTATACAACCCCAAATGCATCCGGTAGTCCCGGGCGGGCTTGGCGTATTCCTTAAGGGCCGCGATCACCTTACCCTCCAGGTCGATTTTGACCAGTTGATCCGGTTCTAAAACTCCTTTACACATGCCGGAGGGGGTAATCAGAACCTCATTCTCCGCAATGCGTATACTCATGTTGCCGCCGCCCCCCTCCAGGAGGCCTTTGGCATATAACCTTTTCCCAACTTCAACAATATCTTTCCGGTAACAACTCTCCGTCTTCACGCGTAATCATTCTCCTTTATGAACTTTATTTAAGTGTCATTACCGCCTTCATAAAAGCGTCAGCTCCGACTTCTTTTGAGCCACCGCAAGCACTTGTTTAATAATGGCGGCAAAACTATCCGCTTCCCAGGCGGCCCGCCCGATAAACAAGCCGTCGATCGCCGGTTGCTCCATGAGACCGGTCGCATTCTGACTGTTGACGCTCCCGCCGTACAAAACCGGTATTTCCTGGCCACAATCCGGGAAAAGCTCGGCCAAGGTTTCCTTAATGACCTGGTGTGAACGGTCGGCGTACTCCGGGGTGGCCGGTTTACCGGCAACCCCGATGGCCCAAACGGGTTCGTAAGCAATCCAAACGTGGCGGGCTTGTTCCCCGGTTACCCCGTAGAGCCCGATCTTTAGCTGTTCCCGTAAGCACTCGGTGGTGACCCGGTATTCTTTGTCCACCGCGGTCTCACCGATGCAAAGGAGCGGGGTAAACCCGTAACGCAGCGCCGCTAAAACTTTCCGGTTCGCATCAAAATTGGTCTCGCCGAACTTGTGCCGGCGTTCCGAATGGCCGATCTCGATCAAATCAACGCCAATTGCTTTCAGCATCTTGGGGGAAATTTCCCCCGTGTACTCTCCCGCATCCTCCCAGTACATGTTCTGGGCGCCGATCTTGATCGCGCCTTCCGCAGCCTTGACCGCCTCCGCCAGGGCGGTGAAGGAGGGAATCACGAACAGTTCCAGTTCGGGACAGCGGAAAGCAGCAACTTTTTCTTTGAGCTCTTTTAAATAGCTCACGGTCTCCTGATTGTTTTTGTACATTTTTAAGTTAGTTCCCATATAGATCCGTTTCATTGCTCGTCATTCTTTCTAATCTTAATTCCTACTTAACGCTCTTTGTACCGCCTCTTTCCACTGGCGGATCAATTCAGCCCGTTCGCCTTCACCCATCTGCGGCTTGAACCTTTTCTCTTCTTGCCAGGCCGCGGCGATCTCCCCGGTATCCCGCCACAAACCAACAGCCAGACCGGCCAGATAAACCGCGCCCAAAGCCGACACCTCGCGGAGCGCGGGTCTCGACACCTCAACGTTTAACAAATCGGCTTGAAACTGCATGAGAAATTCATTGGCCGCGGCCGCACCATCCGCGCGCAGAAAATCAAGCTTGATGCCGCTTTTTTGCATCAGTTCAACCGCATCGAAAACTTGATAGGCAATTGACTCGAGGCCGGCACGGATGAGATGCGCCCGGGTGGTGCTTCTGGTCAAGCCGCAGATTAACCCGCGAGCATCCATATCCCAGTACGGAGCTCCTAACCCGACGAAAGCCGGTACCAAAAAAACCCCGTCATTACCGGAAAGACTCCGGGCAATCTCGGCACTCTTGGTCACATCATCCAGAATCCCCAGTCCATCCCGTAACCACTGCATGGTCGCGCCGGTTATATTGATCACACCTTCTAAAGCATAGGCGGGTTTGTTCCCCAAGCCCCAGGCCAGCGTAGCGACCAACCCTTCCGGCGGGGAAACAGGCTCTTCTCCAACGAACATCAGTAATGATGTTCCCGTGCCGTAAGTCGCTTTGGCCATGCCCGGCCGGAAACAAGCCTCCCCAAACAAAGCCGCCTGGGAATCGCCGATCACCCCGGCGATCGGTACCCCGGCTGGCAGTTGCCCGACCGCCACGGTTGTCCCGTACTGATAGGAAGAAGGATAAACCTCGGGCAATGCCGCCGGAGGAATCCCCAGGATGGCCAATAACTCCTGGTCCCACCGGCATTCATAAATATTGTAGTAAAGGGTACGGGAAGCGTTGGAGTAGTCGGTCGCAAAGACTTTCCCACCGGTCAGGTTCCACAACAACCAGGAATCGATCGTCCCGATACAAACCTGACCTTTAGCCGCTTTTTCCCTTAAGCCACGGTCCTGATCCAGCAGCCATTTTACTTTGGTGCCGGAAAAATAGGGATCAATTTTTAAACCGGTCTTGCGCCGGAATAGATCGTTATACCCCTTTTCAAGCAGATCTTTGCAAATATCCACCGACCGGCGGCATTGCCAAACGACCGCCGGTGCCAGAGGCTTTCCGGTGGTTTTATCCCACACCACGATGGTCTCCCGCTGGTTGGTCAAGGCCAACGCTTTGACGCGCCGAACATCAATACCGGACAAAACCTGGCCAATCAAAGCAACCATCCCGGTCCAGATCTCTTCCGGATCATGCTCGACCCAGCCCGGTTTGGGATAATGCTGCGTTATTTCCTGGTAAGCCCGGCCCCAAATCCGGCAAGTTTTATCCAACAAAAGCACCTTGCTCCCGGTGGTCCCTTGATCCAAAACAAGAATTAAATCGGTACTCGCGCCCACCACGTTCCCCCCTTTACCTTTTCATCCTCTAAAACCGGGGCGCTTGTTTGCGGCGGAACAATTTTTTGGCCCTTTCCACCAAACCCGCCGCATCTAAACGGTAGTGGCGGAAAAGCTCTTCCTGACTGCCGGTGACCAACGGTTCATCCGGGAATCCGGCCACACTCAAAGGAACCGGGCAGGACTCACCCAGGAACTGGGCAACCCGGCTCCCCAACCCGCCGTAAATACTATGTTCTTCCACCGTCAGAATGGCGCCTGTTTCTTTCGCCGCAGTCAAGAGGATCTCGGTATCCAGCGGTTTCAATGTGTTAAGCGCCACCACCCGGCAGGAGATGCCCTCTTTCCGCAGGAGATGGCCGGCATCCAGCGCGGACCGGACCAACTCCCCAGCGGCCACAATTGTCAAATCAAAACCGGAGAGGAGCTCAGTACCCTTCCCAATCGCTGGCCGGTAATCATCTTCGTAAACCCGGGGTGCCGTTTCCCGCCCCAGACGCATGTAAACCGGGCCGGGATAGTCGACCAGTTCCTGGGTGAGCAAGGCTGTTTCCCGGTTATCGGCCGGAAGAAGAACCGTCATCCCGGGGATCGCCTGCATGACTGCCAAATCCTGTAAGGAATGGTGGGTTCCGCCCAACGCGCCATAGCTGACCCCGCCACTGATCCCGATTAAACGGACATTTGCCCCGGAATAGGCCACATCGGTTTTGACCTGTTCAATACTGCGCATCGAAAGAAAACACGCGGGCGAACAGACAAAGGGAATCTTGCCGCACTTCGCCAGCCCGGCGGCAATGCCCACCAAATTCTGTTCGGCGATTCCCACTTCCACAAACTGATCCGGTAAGGTGGCCGCAAACTCATTCAAAGTGGCACTTCCCCGCGAATCGCTGGCCAACGCAAAAATACGCCGGTCGTTTTTGGCTAACGCCAACAAAGTCTCGGTAAAGACGCGACGGTTTGGACGATCCATTACCTATCATCCTCCAATCCCTGTCGGCCGGGGCCTGCCAGTTCCCGCATGGCCCGTTCGTATTCTTCACTGGTGGGTACCCGGTGGTGCCAGTGGTAATCATTCTCAATAAAGGAAATCCCTTTCCCCTTTACGGTTCGGGCGATCACTAAAGAAGGACGCCCGGTGCTAAAAGGAACTAGGTTCAGGTGCTGCCTGATTTGTTGCAGATCGTGCCCGTCGATCGCCCGGACCGCCCAGCCAAAAGCCTCCCACTTGGCGGCCAAAGGTTGGGTGTTCATGACCTGCTTCGTCGGGCCGCTGATCTGTAGACCGTTGCAATCAATAAGGCAGACTAGATTATCCAACCCGTAATGGGCGGCCGCCATGGCCGCCTCCCAAATTGAGCCTTCGGCCAGTTCCCCATCGCCCAAGAGACAGTAAACCCGGTACGGTAGTTGGTCCCGTTTGCCGGCCAAAGCCATCCCGACGGCAACCGATAGCCCGTGCCCCAAAGAGCCGGTGGCAATCTCCACCCCGGGGATCTCCGGATGGGGATGTCCCATCAACCGGCTTTGGTACTTCATGAAACTGGTCAGTTCTTCCCGGGGGAAGTAACCCCGGTCGGCCAGAATCACGTAATACCCTTCACAACTATGGCCTTTGCTTAAAATAAACCGATCCCGCATGGGCCAATCCGGCTCCTCCGGGCGGTAATTCATAATATCGTAAAACAACACCACCAGCAAATCCACCGCCGAAAGCGCCCCGCCGATATGCCCGGCTCCAGCCCGGTAAATCATGCGCAAAACTTCACGTCTGGTCGCTAAGGCCTTTTGCGCCAATTCCGAAAGGGTCATTTTCCTGTCTTGCACTCCACATCACCTTTAGCATCCTTTTTTCTGCAAGGTAGCCGTCCACGCCTCAGCTAAAATATTTCTTCCGTAATTTGGTTAGTTCTTTAAAATCCTCTTTCAAGTGTTGATACAGTTTTAAATATAAAGCGAAAAACTCCATGTAACGCTCGTGGTTTTCCGGGAGCGGCTCCATTTCTTCAATATACTCCGCTTTTTCCTTGGCAATGGCATAATCCGGAAAGATCCCCGTCGCCACCCCGGCCAGAATCGCATCGCCATAAGGCGCGCCAGCCCGTTGTTTGACAAGGACGGTCGGGAGATCGAACACATCGGTAATAATCCGGCGCCAAAGTCTGCTTTTGGCGCCGCCTTCATTAAGAACAATTGGATAATTAATCTTCTTCCCTTTCGCTTTGATGATCATATACGAATGGTAGAGGGCGTAAGCCACCGACTCCATCATCGCCCTGATGAGATGGGCCTTGCTATGTGAAAGCGACAGCCCAAAAACCACTCCCCGCGCATCGACATCCCACAAAGGAGTCCGTTCGCCCATGAGATATGGTAAAACGATCAGCGCCTCGCTGCCCGGCGGAATTCGTTCCGCCTCAAGATTGAGGTAATCATAGGCATTGAGCGACGGGGTCAGTTTTTCCATCGCCTTTTCCAAAGCGGAAAAATTGTCCCGCAGATACCGCATCAATTGCCCGCCGGTGGTGGTCGTCGGAATCGTCACATATGTATGCTCCGGTTCGACCGTATACGGACAAACAATCATCGTATCGATAAAATCGGTATCACGGTGGATTACGCCAAAATTACCGCAGGTCCCCAAGTTCATCTGCATGTCGCCTTCCTGGATCGCGCCCCCGCCGACCCAGCCGGCACAGGCATCCGCCTGTCCGGCCGCCACCGGAATACCAGGAACCAAGCCGGTTTCCTCCGCGGCCTTTGCGGTGACCGTCCCGATGATCGCCGCGCACGGATAATTATCCGGCAGCAGCGCCGGGTCAATGCCGATCTCCGCCAATAAATCATGATCAAACCTTTTGTGCACAATGTCATAGGCCACGCCGTAAAACGAAGCGTTCGAATAATTGGTCGTGGCTTGCGCCGTCAATTTCAACCGGATAAAGCCGTCAATTGTCAGGGCTTTATAAATTCTGCGGTACGACTCCGGCCGGTTGTTCTTTTCCCACAAAAGATTGACGATGGAGGGGTGGTCTTCCAACCGGTTGCCCGTCAGGGCAAAGATCCGGTCGGCACCGATTTTCTCTTGCAACCACTCGACTTCTTTCGTGGCCCGGCGATCCATCAGGTTGTAGGCCAGATTGATGGGTTGATGGTTTTGATCGACCATTACCAGACAAGGCAGCGCCGAAGAGGTGCCAATCCCAAGGATCTCCTTGGGCGAAATGCACGCTTTTTGGAGGCACTCCTTAACCAGCTCGCAGGTAAGTGTCCAGTAGAGCACGGGGTCGTGTTCGGACCAGCCCGGTTTATTGATAATGATTGGATATTCGCGAAAGGCATACGCAAGAATGTTTAATTCGGTATCGGTGATACAAGCTTTGGCGCCACCGGTCCCGTAATCGATCCCCAACAAATAACCGCCCATCACCGCATCTCCCTTCTCGCCAACCTTGGATCGGAAACCGCAGAATAATTAATTAATTATAATTACCTCTCCTTGTGCCTCTACCCAACCGAGGCCCCAACTACTTGGCAAAGATTTTCTTAATGAACGCCAGTGGACTGTTCTCCTTATTATTGCGGAGAATATCGATGATCACGGCCAAAATCACCACGATCCCGATAATGACCCGCTCCCAGTAGGAGGAAATATTAAGTAGAACAATCCCGTTGGTCAGCACACCCATTAAAATCGCGCCCACCATCGTTCCCAAGATGGTTCCCTCGCCACCGGACAGCGAGGTCCCGCCAATAATTGCCGCGGTCACGGACGGCATCACCCAAGTTTGCCCTGTCGTCGGTTGCCCGCCTGCCATCCGGCTGGCATAAAGCATCCCGGACAAAGCCGCCAAAAATCCGGAGATGGCATAGACGCTGATTTTAATCTTGGGGACTTTAATCCCGACCAAATTGGCCGCCGCTTCATTGCCGCCGATCGCATAGACATAACGCCCGAACGGCGTATTCTTAAGAACATACGCCACGACCAAAGCGACCAGAATCATGATGATCACCGGCACCGGGACCACGCCAACCATGCCTTGCCCCAACCACATGAATTTTTTGGGCAGCCCCAAAACCGGGTAACCCTTCGTCAACACCAAAATCAAACCGTAATAAACCTCCCCCGTCCCCAGGGTGGCAATGAACGGGTTCAAACCGATTTTAGCAATTAATAAACCATTAAGCAGCCCGCAAAACAACCCGAACAGGCCGGCCAGGAAGGCGCAAAGATAAGGGTCGATCCCCGTCGCGGTCATCATCATCGTCCCGACAATCGCACTTAACCCGGCAATCGCCCCGACGGAAAGATCAATCCCCCCGCTGATCAAGACCAAAGTTTGGCCCAACGCGAGAATGGCCGTAAATGAGACCTGACGAATCACCATTCCCAAGTTAAAGGCAGTTAAAAAACTGGGTGTGGCCAGCGTCAAACCCAGACACATAATGAGCAGGGCCAGAATAATTCCGCTTTCCCTAAATTTTAGCTTCTTCCATATTTGCTCGGTCATCTTCGACAAAGTCATTCCTCCTCTGCTTTTTTAGCTTAAGGCGATGCGCATAATCTCTTCTTGGGTGGTCTCAGTTCCCTTAACTTCCCCTTTTAAACGACCTTCATGCATGATCAAGATCCGGTCCGCATAGTCAATCACTTCTTGCAATTCCGAAGAGATCAGGACCACCGCATAATCCAGTGCCACCATCTCTTGTAACAATTGAAAGATCTCCGCTTTCGCCCCGACATCGATCCCGCGGGTGGGTTCATCCAAAATTAAAATCTTACAACCGGTCAGCATCCAACGGGCCAGAATTACTTTCTGTTGATTACCCCCGCTCAAATTCTTCACCAGTTGCCGGGGATGGGGCGTTTTGATCTTTAATTCCTCAATGTATTTATTGACATCAACAAGCTCTTGCCGTTGATTAATCCGTCCCCACTTTTTATATTTCTTCAACGTTGACATGGTCATGTTCTGGCTGACCGGGAGGACAGGGAATAATCCCAACTTACGCCGTTCTTCCGGCAGGAAACCAACCCCGTTTCTTATGCTTTTCGCCGGCGTAGGGTGTTTGATTTCTTTCTGGCCGATCTTGATTGTTCCTTCATCGGGTTGCGTTTCGCCAAAGATACACCGGACCAGTTCCGTCCGGCCGGCCCCGACCAACCCAGCGATACCTAATATTTCTCCCGGGTATAACCGAAAACTGATTCCGCTAAACTCACCCCGCCTGGCCAAATTTTCCACTTCAAGGACCGGCGTTTTCGCTTCATCAAACCTCCGGGCGGTGCGTTTTGCTTTTTTGATCTCCCGGCCCACCATGTAGCGGACCATCTCGTCGGTAGTAGTCTGTTTGGGATTAAGTTCCGTGATATAACAACCGTCGCGTAAAACCGTAATCCGGTGTGCAATCCGTAGTATTTCTTCCAACCGGTGGGAAATGTAAAAGACTGACCCTTTGTTTTCGATAAAACTATTAATGATCTTAAAGAGTCCTTCTGTTTCTTTCTGTGTTAAACTGGCGGTCGGTTCATCATAGATCAGAACCCGGGCGCCAAAGGCCAGCGCTCTGGCAATTTGAACAATCTGCTGTTGCGCCACGCTCAATTCCGCCGTTGTTCTTTTTATATCGATAATCTCCCCGACCGTTTCCAAAATGGCGGCCGCATCCTTGCGCATTTTATTCCAATCGATCAGGCCAAACCTTTTCCTCGGCTCCACGCCCAACAAAATGTTTTCCGCCACCGTCAACTGGGGAACCAGGTTAAGTTCCTGGGGAACAATCCCGATGCCCAAACGTTGCGCAGCAATTGGACTGTCAATGACCACCCGCCGGCCGTTCCAGTATATTTCGCCGGCATCCGGTTGGAGTAAACCGAAGATTATTTTCATCAAGGTGCTTTTCCCCGCCCCGTTTTCGCCAATTACCGCATGGACCTCGCCTTCGCGCAAGGAAAGACTAACTTCTTTTAGCGCCTGGACCCCCGGAAAATGTTTGGAGATTTTCTTTACCTCAAGCACAGTCTTGGTATTAATTGTCTTCACTTCCTTCCCCTGCACCCTTTTAATACCATTCTACCGGCGAAATCGCCGGTAGAATGGTGTTGTGCTAAAACCTATTTAAGATCGGCTTTGGTCATGATCCGGGAGCCGGTCGGGTGTTCCTTCGGAATGGTGTGTCCTTCGTTCAGCGCGACCAGGTATTTTACGCTCCAGTACCCTTGCTCCCATTGTCTTTGCACTTTAACGGCGTCAATAACGCCTTCTCTCATGAACTGCACTGTTTCATCCAGGTCATCCATACCGACGATGCAGATTTTCCCGGCTTTGCCCGCATCTTTAACCGCCCGGGCAATCCCAATCGGGTTGGAAGCATTGCAGCCGAAGAAACCTTTGATATTGGGATAGGCCTGCAAAATACTCTCGGCAATTTCAACCGCTTTATCCAACACGTCGTTGTCGGCTCTTTGCGCTACAACTTTAATGTCGGGGTATTTTGCCATCGCTGCCAGGAAACCTTTCGTCCGCCCTACGTGGTTCGGGGCAGTCGGCGTCCCAGTCAACACCGCGACTTCACCCTTATAACCGATCTTTTTCGCCAAATATTCCCCTAACTCAAAACCGTCTTCGTAGTCCTTGTTATGACCGACATAAGCCAAACGTAAGCTTTCGGGAGAATCGTTATCAAAGGTTATTACGTTAATGCCGGCTTTGACCGCTTCGTTAATGACCTGGGCGTTGGTCGGGGGATCGACGCAGGCAATGGCGATTCCATCCGGGCGCCGGGCCATATGGGATTCAAACTTGCTGATCTGGGTCGAAATATCGGGAACCGGCGGCGCATCCCACGTAACGTTGATCTTGATCCCTTGCTTCTCAAATTCTCTGATGGCGTAATTCACACCGTCTTTGACCTCTTCATACCAGGGGTGAACGGTCTTCGGGATGAATACAAAATTGAGGGTTTTCTTGATCGGTTTAATCAACGAAGCTTGATAAGGATTACCATCGATTTTAACATAAGCACCTACGGTAGCGGTTACGAGCAGCACCAACAGTAACGTGAGACCAATTAGATTTTTTTTCGTCAATTCATTTCCCTCCTTAAAATATGTACTGCTTTTGGATCAATTTGAACAGTTTGATCATCGACCACCCCCTTCAAATTAAAGATTTTCGACAACGTCGTTTCTTAATTGTAAAATTACGACACATTGTGCACGAATTCCTTCTAAAAAATAAAAAAAGTTTCGTCTGTGATTTTTGTTATCACAAACGAAACCTGATCTTTGTTTTTTCTGTTACCTGTGTCTGGTTAATTGCTTATTGCGTCATATAATCAAGCAACTTTTGCTGCGATAAATCCGGTGTGTTAACCAGGTCGGCCACGATTTTCCCTTTGTTGAGCACGATAATCCGGTCACTCATCCCCAACAACTCATTTAAATCGGAAGAGATCAGTAAAATCGCCGCCCCCTCCAAGACCAGCGTATTAAGAATGTTATAAATATCGATCTTCGAAGCGAGATCGACCCCTTTGGTGGGCTCGTCCAGGATAAAGATCCGGCTGTTTTTGTAGAGCCAGCGGGCCAAAAGCAGCTTTTGTTTCATCCCGCCGCTCAGATTGCAAGCTTTGGTTTCCGAACCGGTTTTGGTGATGCCCAGCTCAAGTTTGTAAAACTCGGCAATTCTCTCTTCCCGGTGCCGGCTCAGGAAAAGGCCATTCCATAACCGCGCCAAATTGGAGATGGTGATATTCTCTTTTATGTTCAATAAAGGAAAGATCCCTTCCTGTTCCCGGTCTTCGGTAATAAAACAAATGCCCGCCTTAATGGCATCCCGGGCATTATTGAAGGTTATCCGGTAACCGTCTAAGTAAATCGCCCCCGACGAAACTTTGCCCAGCCCGTACAAGATCCGGGCCAAATTGGTCCGGCCGGAACCGGCGCTCCCCGTCAAGCCAAGAATCTCTCCCCGGTGCAGCGAAAAAGAGATCTGATCTAAAATATCGTCGCTGACTAGATTTTCCACCTGCAAAATCTCGGCGCCCCGTTGGACGCGCAATTTCGGGTAACGCTCCTTATAATCCGCGCCGGCGATATAGGTTAACAACCGGTTGTACTGTATCTCTTTGACCGGAAAAGTACCGATATGAGCCCCGTCCTTTAGAACCGAAACCTGATCCCCCAAGGCAAAGACTTCCTCCGGTAGACTGGTGAAATAAACAATGGTGACTCCTCTTTGTTGCAACTCCTTGATTAAATTATAAAGTAGTTCAGCCTCGGTTCGGTTTAACGAGGTGGACGGCTCATCCAGGATTAAAACCCGCGGGTTCTGGTGATAAGCCCGTAAGATTTCAATCAACCGCTTTTGGGCCAACCCCAGTTTATGGACGGGTTGATGGGCATTGATCTTGACCGGTAACAGCGATAATAATTTGTTCGCCTCTTCATATAATTGCTTGTGATTGATCCGGAATCGCCCCAACCACGAACTTTCCCGGGGTTCCTGGTTGAGGAACAAATTCTCGGCCACGTTCATCTGCTCAATGAGAATACAATCCTGGTGGATCATGTAAATTCCATACGCCCGAGCATCGGCCGGTTCCCGAAACCTGACTTTTTCCCCATCCATGATTAAATCGCCGTGATCCGGTTGATAAACGCCGCCCATGATCTGGGCTAAGGTGGATTTCCCGGCGCCGTTTTCCCCGGTTATGACATGAATCGTTCCGGGGGCAATACTGATATTGATCCCCCGCAGAACCAGATCCTCCCCTAACCTTTTCGTGATATTCACCAGTTCCAGTTTTGGGCCAACCACTACCATCACATCCTTGGTTATGATTCGATTTCGATGGTTGTATAAACCCCAATACAGTTCTCAAAAAAGTAGTTTTTATACTCCGCCGGGATCCGGCTGTTGGTAATGACTTTATTAAAATACTTTAAGTCACCGATAGAGGTAAGGGCAATTTTGTCAAACTTGCTGTAGTCAGCCACCAAAACCATTTCATCCGAGTTAAACTTGATCGTCTTAATTATGTCAATCACGGCAAAATCATTCAAAGTATATCCCCGGTCCAGGTTTATCCCGTCCACTGTAACAAAACTAATATTGGTGTGCAAATGTTTTAAACAATCCTGCGCGATTGGACCAACCAGGCAGTTTCGCCCATAATTGACCTCGCCGCCGACAGCAATCACCTTGATGGTCGGCGATTTTTGCAATAAAGAAATAACGTACAAATTATTGGTGACAATCGTTAGGTTCCTTTTCTGGACAAGGTTCGCGGCAATTTGGTAACAGGTTGTTCCCGGTCCGAGAAAAATGATCTGATAGTCCTGCACTAAGTTGGCGGCGATCTTCCCGATCTGCTCCTTTTCGGCCAAATAAGGATCATCGTCCAGATTAAAGCCGGGCATCTCGCTTTTGGGGCTTTCATCAACTAACTCTTGTAAGACAGCTCCCCCATAGGTCTTGACAATATAACCCTCTTCTTCCAATTTAAGCAAGTCCCGGCGGATGGTCACCTCCGAGACCGCCAATAGTTTGCTGAGAGTTGCGACATCAATTCGCTTTTTTTCCCTAATGATTCTTTTTATCTTTGCCAACCGTTCCGCCGCGTACATTAGATTCCCTCCTGGAACCTATTATAACATGGGAGATTAATTTTTTGCTAATATTGTGGTGACCACCCTCAAATGTTGTACCTTCTTGAACAGATTGTTCAAGAAAAATCACGACAAACATTCATCCCACGGCTTTTCTTAGCTCGGCAAGGGCTTTCATGTTGTTCGCCAGCACCGGGTAGAGGTTTTTATATTGGGCGAAATATTGGGAGTAAAGTTGGTAATTTCGTTCGTTCGGCTCAGAACGGTCATCAAAACTTACCCATTCCTTGATGACGGAATAATCCTTCAAGAGACCCGTGCCCACACCGGCCAGCAAAGCGTCCCCCAACGGTGCTTCGATATTTCTGCTCGGACTGACGATCGTCAACCCGGTAACATCGGCAAAGATCTGTTTCCATAGTTTCGACTTCGTCACCCCGCCGACGAGGACGCATTGATCACCGGATTTGACCCCGGCGTCACTGGTCTCCATAATATGACGCAAGGAATAAGCCACCGCTTCCAAGATTGCCCGGTAAACATGGGCTTTCGTATGGGACAGAGTCAGACCAAAGATCGTCCCCTGCGCATTCGTGTCCCAAATCGGACTGCGTTCGCCCATAAAATAAGGAAGGACAAGCAGCCCTTCGCTGCCCGGCTTAATTTCCGCCGCCAAGTCGTCAAGGGCGGCATAGGCGCTCTTCGCCCCTTGTTTCTCCTTTTCTTTTTCCAACTCCGCAAAGTTATCCCGGAACCAACGGGGCAAAGCGCCGGCTGTCGAAGCGCCGCCATAAGTATAATTCTTCGTCAACGGATCTTTGATATAAGGCATGGTCACCAAGGTGCGGTTGGTCGGGAACTGCTCGTGGACGACCCCCCAATTGATCGAGGTTCCGATTACGGCCACGTGTTGGTTGGGCTCAAGCACACCCGCACTGAGCGTCGCCACAATGCAATCAATTCCGCCGCCCAGGACCGGCAGGCCGGTTGGGAGCCCCAATTCTTCACTGAACATCCGGTTCAGGCCGCCGATTACCGTTCTGGCGTCGACAATCCGCGCCGGCATCATCGTCTTGGGAATACCCAAATCCTTCATTAATTCCTCCGACCAGTTCCGGGTCTTCAGATCAAAGATCCCGCCCAGATTTCCGGCGGAGGAATAATCGATCGCCACCTCGCCGGTCAGCTTATAAATCACATAAGCATTGGGCGGTAAAAACAGTTTAATCCGTGCCCAGTTTTGCGGTTCGTGTTTTTTGATCCACAGGATCTTCGTAAAACCAAAGTAAGGGTCAAAGCCATTACCTGTGATCCGGAACAACCGGTCCAAGCCGATCTGCACTTCCACCCAGCGGCTCTCTTCGGTCGCCCGGCGATCCATCCAAATTATACAGGGGCGGACCGGATCCATGTTTTCGTCACAGGGTACCCCGGTTCCGCCGTACAAGCCACTGATGGCAATCCCCCCCCACCTCGGCAGGATTGACTTTTGCCTCCGCCAAAACAGCTTTGATCGTCTTTACCGTAGCATCAACCCAGACATCAGGCCATTGTTCAGCCCATAAAGCTTGGGGCGTCAAGACCTGATACTCCACCAACGAAGAGGCCATTACTTTGCCGTTAAGATCGACCATCACTGACTTGGTGCCCGAGGTACCGATATCGGTCCCGATTAAATATTTCCCCACGATCGTCCTCCTCCTTTTCCGCTGCAATTGGGCAGAGCAGCCGGCAAGAACAGCCGGCATCCCAAGCTGCCTGACCGCATCTATTCACAAAAGCTCCACCAGGGCCTTTTGGTACTCTTCGTCGTTGGGCGGGGTCCCGTGAAATTTGATCTGGTTTTCCATAAAGGAAACCCCTTTCCCTTTCACGGTCCGGCAAAGGATCGCCGTCGGCTGACCGGCCCATTGTTCAGCCTGGTTAAGCGCATCCAGGATCTGCGGGAAACTGTGTCCGTCAATTTCGACCACATGCCAGTTGAACGAGCGCCATTTGGCCGCCATTGGTTCCATGGACATCTCCTGGGCCGTCGGGCCATCGTTTTGTAAGCCGTTCAGATCAATCAAGGCCGTTATTTTGTCCAGCCGGTGATGGGCGGCGGTTTTGGCCGCCTCCCAGATCTGCCCCTCGTTGGTCTCCCCGTCCCCGATGACGACAAAGACCCGGAAATCTTGGCCTTTAATGCGACCCCCGAACGCCATGCCACAAGCCACGGACAAGCCGATCCCCAGGGAACCGGAGGACATGTCAACACCGGGGGTTTTTTTCAGGTCGGGATGCCCCTGGAGGATTCCGTTGACGCAACGGAATGAAGTGGTCAAATATTCTTTGGGGAAGTAACCCAAGTCGGCAAGGACGGCATACAGAGCCGGAGCGCAATGTCCCTTGGACAGAATAAAACGGTCTCTCCCTTCCCACCCTGGGTCGGCCGGGTCAATCCGCATTACCTTATAATACAGAGCAACCAGCATTTCGACGATGGAGAAAGAGCCACCCAAATGCCCCGATTGTCGCCGGTAAACCATCTCCAGAATATCCCGCCTAATCTGTCTGGCTTTAGTTTGGAGCTGCTGGATTTCCAATCCGTTGTTTGCCATCTTTCCCCCTCCCTTCGTTTACATAGACTTCCGCAACATAACCTTTTGCGCGGCAGAAACGATCCGGGAAACCGTCAGGCCATACTTTTGAAAAAGGTCTTCCGCCTCCCCGGATTCGCCGAATTGGTCGTCAAGCGCCACCTGTTCGACGGGAACCGGACACTTCCTGACCAACAGCTCGGCAACGGCCCCGCCCAAGCCCCCGATCCGGGTGTGGTCTTCAACCGTAACCAAGCATCCGGTTTCCTCCGCCGCTTGCAAGAGAATCGCTTCATCCAGGGGTTTCAGGCAATGCATATTGATGACCCGGGCCTTTAGATTCACCTTTCTTAACTCCTCCGCCGCTTGCAAAGCTTTGGCCACCATCGTCCCGCAGGCGACAATCGAGACATCATTCCCGTTCGTCAGCAAGTCGGCCTGGCCGATGATGAACGCTTTTTCCTCCCGATAGACGACTTCGGCCTCATCCCGGCCCAACCGCAAATAAACAGGTCCCTTATGTTCAAGGGCGGCTTTTAACGCGGTCTTTGTTTCGCACGCATCAGCCGCGACCAGAACCGTAAAATTGGGTAAAGTTCTCATGATTGCAAGGTCTTCGATGGCCTGATGGGTGGCGCCATCCGGACCGACCCCGATTCCGCCATGGGTGGCGACGATCTTAACGTTAAGGTTGGGATAGGCGATGGCATTCCGGATCTGTTCAAACGGTTTCTCCACCGCAAACATGGCAAAAGCGGCGGCAACCGGAATTAATCCGGTCGTCGCCAGCCCGGCGGCCACCCCGATCATATCCGCCTCGCTGACTCCAACTGTGATAAACCGGTCCGGAAAGGTTTGCTTAAAATCCGTGATCCGCAAAGATTTTGCTAAATCCGGGGTAACAACAACCATCGCCGGATACTCCTGACCGAGTATTAACAAACTTTCTCTGAGGGCGTCGCGAAATGAGCGTTTCATGCCAAGTTGTAACCTCCAAATAAAGTTTTTTATAAAAACCTGCTCCGTTTAAGCTCAAAGCTTATTGAATTTAATGACCTCCGTTGTTATTTTTAGATTTTTCTCGTATTGTTGTCGTTTTTTTGCCAACAAGCCCAAATACAAACTTTCTAAAATTGCTTGCTCCGCCACCCGCCGGGCAATAATCTCTTTCCCAAGGGTCGTGTCGACCGTAGCCGTAAAAATCGTAATGTCACTGACTTTCGTTAAGGGTGACTTCTCATATTTGGTAATGCTGATGGTCGTGGCTTTCCGTTCCTTGGCCAGCCGCATCGCTTCCACAATGGTCCGGCTGCGCCCAGAATGGGAGACCGCAAACGCCACATCACCAGGTTCAAGCAAACTCGCCATGGTCAGTTGCAGATCCGGATCGCTGTGGACTTGACTGTTAATGCCCAAACGCTTGAATTTGATGTCGGCAAAATAACAAGGGATTATGGCGTCACCCATCCCGAAAAAGATGACGCGGGAGGCGGTTAATAATGCATTTAAAGCTTCCTCACAGTTCTGTGCATTAAGCGCCAGCGTGTCTTGTAACGTTTGAATATTAATCAGGAACACCTTCTCCATGATCTCCGCAAAGCTATCATCCAGACTCACTTCCTGACTGGTCACGTCGGGCTGTTTAACACTTAGTTCTTTCGTAAGATGAAGTTTTAGTTCAGAAAAACCTTCCAACCCCAATTTTTGGCAAAACCTCAAGACCGATGCTTGACTGCTTCCAGCGGCTTCGGCAAACTCGGCTAAGGTCAATCCCAAAACCAAATCCGGTTTTTCCAAAAGGAAGACGGCAACCTTCTTCTCGGCTTTTGTCAAGGAGGGAAGAAGAAACCGCGTCTTCACGAAAGTACCGTGCGGGTTTTTGATCTCCCGATCCGATAAAACGGTCATCAACGATCACCCCGTTAAAGAAGTTCGCCTTGCTTTGGAGAAAACCTCCAATTTTATAAAAAATTTTTTGGAGCTATATTGAACATAACATTAGCATTTTACCTTTTATACCTCGATTTTTCGGAATATTCGATTGTGTTTACCTCCATGTTTACTCCAATTTTTTAATCTCATTTTTGAAGTATCTTTTCGTCATTAGCGGAAGATCGTAAAGAACCCCCACAAAGTCAAAAAGCAAACCAAAAAGCCTACCTTTCCCAAGGTAGGCTTATCAAGTTTAAAAAGCTCCTTTCTAATCCCGAATCACTTTATTTTATTTGTTCATATCAATAACTACTTTCACGGTCTTTTCTTTGTTTACAATGTTGTATTCCAACGCTTTTTTAATCTCCGAAAAACCAAACACGTCCGTCACAATCTGTTTGACATCGATCATCTTCTCGCCCACTGCTTTAATCGCCGCCGGATAGATGTTCCGGTACCGGAAAACGGTGTTCAAGACGGCTTCTTTCGCCTGTAACTTGCCAAAGTCATACTCAATTACCGGATTGGCCGCCATCCCGACCAGGATGATGCGGCCGCCTCTTTTTACCAAATCAACCGTCTGTTGCGTCGTGATTTTACTGCCGGCCGCATCAATAACAATATCGACTCCTTTGTTATCCGTCAGCTTCATAATTTCTTCCACGACTTTGCTTTCCCGGGCGTTGATACATTTTTTCGCCCCGATCTCTTCCGCCTTTTTCAATCTGAGGTCGATTATATCTGTAATATAGACCTCGCGCAGGCCTCTTGCCAATAAGGACATTAAAATGACCAGACCGATACAGCCCGCACCTAAAATAACAGCACTTTCACCGATCTGCGCATTGGCCTGGTTGGCCGTATGAAAACCGACCGCCAGCGGTTCAATCAATGCCCCTTCCATCGTGTCCATCTCCGGCGGCAGTTTGAAACACATATCTTCGGGGTAGGCAATATATTCAACAAAAGCGCCATCATACGGTGGCGTTGCCAAAAACTCAACATCCGGGCATAAATTATACCGGCCGGTTTTACAGAATTCACATTTACCGCAGGTTATTCCCGGTTCCAAAGCCACCAGGTCACCTTTTCGCAATGTCTTCACATTTTTACCCGTTTCGACCACTCTTCCGGCGGCTTCATGACCTAAAACAATCGGTTTTTCAACAACAAAATTACCGATGCGCCCGTATTCATAATAGTGCAAGTCCGACCCGCAAACACCGACATGCTCGATTTTGACTAATACTTCGTTCTCTTTGATCTGTGGCATTTCCCGTTCAACAATCGAGAGTTTCCCCGGTTCCGTCATCAAGGCTGCTTTCATCTTTCCGAACCTCCTCCTCGTCGTTTTTCTCTCAAACTTTTAAAACATACTATATGCGGTCAACAGGATGACCGCATATAGTATGTTGTTTGGTTTTGGGCGCTACCAGCTTGGCACTGGTTTAGGCTGATCTAGGCTTATAGATTCCCTGCCCGTTTGTGCATGGCAATATATTGATCAACATTATCTTTGGTAATGACCGGATTGCCGATATCGGTATGGATCTCGATCACCTGGCCCCTGAGTAACAGATCCGAAGCCCAGAGAATTCTTTCGGCCAGTTCATAGGCGTTTTGCAGGGTGGTCGCGGTCATTCTGCCCTCTTTGATCAGCAAGCAGGCTTCTGCGGTACCGTCGACGCCATAGGCCAGTATTTTCTTGTTGACCGGATCGTCCTTCACCACTTCCAAAGCACCGGCGGCCATGTTGTCGTTCATAGAGATAATGGCGTCAATTTTCCCGTGGGCCTGTACCCAGTCCTCCATATACCGCATGGCTTCTTCTTTGTTCCAGTTGGCAATCTGCTCGCCGACAATCTTTACATCCCGACGTTTCTTAAAGAACTCTTCTTCCCAAGCTTTCCGGCGCGCAATCGAATGGAAGTTTCCGGCCGGCCCGTTCAAGACCACCACTTTCGCGTTCCTGGGCACTTGTTTCAAAGCTAACTGGGCAACCACCGCCGCCTGCATATACGGATCGGCATCCACGGAAGACCCGCCTTCAATACCTTCAATCCGGGCATTGGTCGTGATCAGATGAATTCCGGCTTGGACAACCTTCTCCGCATATGGACGTTGGGCTTCGCCATCGTGCGGTTGAACGATGATGAGATCATACCCGCTGACAATTGCGTTCTCAATCAAAGCATTTTCCTTGGCGCTGTCGGCTTGTCCGTCAAAGACCCGTACGGTGATGTGGTCATACTTCTTTGCTTCTTCCAGGATCGAGTTGGCCAGCCATGCTGCGAACGAATCCGCCTGCGCTCTGGCGATATAAGCGACTCTGAAATTCTCCTTGGCCAAAGTGCTGCTCACGTTCACTAACAGTCCAACCATCAACAGAAGCACTAGAAGTAGCCGTAAACCTTTTTTCATCCATAATTCCTCCTTTGTTTTTTATTAAAATGGCCGGTGGCCATTTTAAGCCGCTTCCTCAATAGACCCCAGTTTACGCTTGACCCTCATTTTCTTGGCATACATGTCGTAAATTACGGCCAGAGCGATAATGGCGCCACGAATAATCTGTTGGAGATAGGCATTTAAACCGACCAAATTCATGATATTGTTGAGAATCCCGACTATAAACGCGCCGATGATCGTTCCCCAGGCCGTACCGATGCCCCCGGAAAAACTGGTTCCCCCAATGATGGACGCGGTCAGCGCTTCAAACTCAAAACCCACCGCACCGTTGGGCAAGCCGGCATTCACCCGCGACATGAAAATCACCCCGGCCAGCCCGACAAAAAGGCCGTTGATAATATACGCTTTCATCTTTACTCGCTTCACATTGATCCCGGAAGCAATGGCCGCTTCTTCATTCCCGCCAATGGCGTATATGGACCGCCCCAACCGGGTGTGATTCAAGAGGTACCAGGTGACGATCGCAATCAGCACCAGGAAGATAATCGGCGTCGGAACTCCCCCGATTGATCCCTGGCCAAACACGATATAATTGCCAATTTGGTAGATATTTTGACCATTGGTATAAAGGAGGGCGGCCCCCCGCGCCATGGTCATCATCGCCAGCGTCGCAATAAACGGCGGGGTATCAAACTTAGTTACCATGAGACCGTTCAAGATATTGCACAAGACCGCAATCGCGATCGCCAGCAAGAAAGCCAGGAATAAATCACCTGTTGTTTTATACAACGAGACGGAAAGCAGCCCGGCTAAAGCCAGTACCGAACCGCAGGAAAGGTCCAACATGCCGCAGATAATCAAGATTGTTTCCCCGAAGGCTAAAATGGTCGTGATTGAAATCTGCCGGGAAATATTGGTCAAGTTTCTGATCGACAAGAAGTTTTCATTGAGCAGTGAGGAAATAACAAACAGAACAACCAAGACCAGTAAAATACCGTATTTCTGCCTCATTTTTCTAAAATCGACCCTTAAATTTAAACCTCTCATCTTTTCATCTTCCTTTTCATCGAGTTATTCAGTAACTATTCGCCCACCGCCAGTTTCATAATGGCCTCCTGCGAAAACTCCGGCCGCTGCAGTTCTCCCCGGATTGTGCCTTCCGCCAGCACATAGATGCGGTCGCACACCCCAATCAACTCCGCCAGTTCGGAGGAGACCATCAAAATTGCTTTACCTTGTCCGGCCAATAAAGTCATTAGCTTATATATTTCATACTTGGCCCCCACATCAATCCCGCGGGTTGGTTCATCCAGGAGCAGGATATCAGGATTATTCATCATCCATTTGGCCAGGACAACTTTTTGCTGGTTACCGCCGCTTAAAGCGCTGATCTCTTTTTCAATGGTCGGGGTCTTGACATTCATTTCCCGGCACTTTTGGGTGACCGCTTCTCTTTCTTGTTTCCGGTGGCACCGCCCTTTATAGATAAACCTCTCCAGACTGGCCACCGTGATATTTTCGCGGACACTCCGAACCGGAATAATCCCGTAGCGCCGCCGGTCTTCCGAGAGCATGACCATTCCCCGCTCGATGCTGTCTTTGGGGTTACGAATTTTCACCGCTTGCTTCTTGATCCTAATCTGGCCCCGGTCATAGGGATCGAGCCCAAAAAGGCTCCGTAAAATTTCCGTCCGGCCGGCCCCGACCAAACCGGCAAACCCTACAATCTCCCCGGCGCGGATATGAAAATTAACATTTTGGAAGACTCCGTAGCGGGTAAAGTTCTCGACCTCTAAAATCTCCTCCCCGATGCCAACATTTTCTTTGGGGAAGTTCTCCGACAGTTTTCTGCCGACCATCAACGAAATGACCGTGTCTTTATCCAGTTGGTCTTTGGGCTTGGAATCGATCACCTTCCCGTCCCGCATAATGGTGATCTCATCGGCGATTTCAAAGATTTCATCCATTTTATGGGAAATATAAATAATACTTTTCCCGAGTTGTTTAAGGGAGTTTATCTTTTTAAACAGAACAGCCGTTTCTTTATCGCTGATCGCCGAAGTGGGCTCATCCATAATGATGAGGTCTGCATTGTCGGATATGGCCTTGGCGATCTCCAGGAGCTGGATGTCGGAGATGGACAAGTCCTTTAATTTAGTGTTTAAATCATAAGGCAAGTTTTCTTCCGCCAGCAGCCTCCGGGCGCGGCTCCGGATCTCCCGCCAATTCACTTTACCGTATCTGTTCGTTGGCCACTTGCCGGAAAAGAAATTTTCTTCAACCGTCATCTCCGGAATAAAGTTCAGCTCTTGATTGATCATTGAGATCCCAAGGTTCCGGGCTTGAACCGGGCTGTTGATCGCCACCGCCTTGCCGTCAATCAAGATCTGCCCCGCATCCGGTTGCAGAATACCATTGATGATCTTCATCAATGTGGACTTTCCCGCCCCGTTCTCCCCGCATAAGACATGGACTTTACCCTTTTCAATCGTTAAATTGACTTTGTCCAGCGCCTTGACGCCAGGAAAAGATTTTTCTATATTACAAACCTGTAATTTGATGTTACTGCTCATCGGTCTCCAAACTCTGCTCCTTTCCGGTTTGGCTTTCCCGCGCTCCCTTTCTTACTATGAATAATAAACCGAAGTCTGGTCTCAATAAATAACACCAATTAATGAAGTACTGTCCTTTTTTGCTTATAGGCACACTTGTTTATATTTTCTGTAAATTTTCTTTACAATTTTTTAAGGTTTAGATGTTTTATTTTAATCATTTCGCATCCCATTATTAATCTTGGTGTATAATAAAGTTTACAAATTAAATAAAAAAAGCCATCCGGTTCCGGATGGCGAATCAGGTCAAATAAAATACGAAACCGGCCTGGGCCTTTCCAAGCTTACAGCACAAGGCCATAAAACGCGGGACGCCGAAAGGTCAAAGAGGCTTGGTCGCCGGAAAAAAGGCGCATCTTCTCCAGAAAGAACCTCTTGGCGTCCGTTCTCCAGTTCCTCTACAATTATTTTAGAATAATGTTGAATAATGTCGCCGACCGAGTTTATTTCACAAAAGCAGGTGATGGGGGATGACCAGAAAAAGACTGCTTTTAATCTTAATGATCATTATTATAATTCTTCTTTTCTCTTTGCCCCGTTACTTTAATTGCTCGAAAAGCCCGCTCGAAAACGAAAAAGCCGAGCGTACAGACCCAATTACTGCCGAGCGCTTTGAGCATGAAAATACCAATTTCAAAAACCTGCAAATTCCCGCGGGCTATGATCTCCGGCAATTCCAGGGGATTACCCTGAATTTTATCGTGGAAAACAATATCAACGCCAATGTTCTTTCCCATGAAACCGAGGCTTTTTCCAGGATGACCGGGATAAATGTCAAGATCCGCTCGATGGATTATGAAACTTTAATCCAGCAAGCCAACAAGGATTTACTGTTTCAAACCGGGGATTATCCGCTTATCTATGTTGATCCCTATCAAACCCTGAATCGCTTCTACGATTACTTAGAAGACCTCAATCCCTATAATGAAGACCCCCATTTACCCAAACTGGCCGGTTTTCCTGACGATTTCATCGAAAATCAAACCGAAGTTCTTTCTTATTTCAAGGAAAAAAACCACTTGTACGCCGTCCCTTTTGACAGTAATACGATGATTTTATACTACCGGAAAGATATCTTCGACAAGTACAGAGACCAGTTTTATAACGAAATGGGTTATGACTGGACGCCGGGGACAAAGGATTTTACCTGGGAAAGATATATTGAAGTAGCGCAGTGGATTACCGAAAACGTCCCCGAGGTAAAGTATGGAAGTGGACAGATGGCGCAAGCGCATAACTCCATTTATTGTGAGTTTTCCAACATTCTTGCCGCCTACGGCGGGGATTATTTTGCCGATCCCAACGTCAATACTTTAGGGGTGGACACTTTTAACGAAATCCGGGTTTTGGAACCGGAATTCGTCAAAGCGCTGGATGTATATAAAGCGGTGGTCAAAGCCGCCGCCCCGGACAGTGTTAATTGGAATTGGACCGATTTGGCCAATGCTTTCCGCAACGGCGAAATCGCCATGATGCCGAACTGGGATGAAAACAGCACTTATATCGAGAATGAAGAATCTAAGGTGCGGGGGAAGGTGGGGTATGCGATCCTTCCTTACGGTGAAAGGAGAAGCGCCAATATCTATGGGGGTTCCGGGATTGGCATTAATAAGTACGCCTCCGAGCTTCAAAAGAAAGCAGCGTGGCTTTATATTACCTGGGCGACTTCCACCGAGATGCAGTTGGAAATTTTGGTCCATCCGGAGGGAGGCAGTTTACCAACCAGGAAATCAGCTTACGAAAGACTAGACGATTATCTGGACGAACTTACCCCGGGGACCAAATATAACGATCTTAAACACATGAAAGCCGTATTGGAGGCATGGAAGCCGGAGAATATCTATTTCCGGCCGAAGATCAAAAACTTCTATGAAGTGGAGAAGGTGTTGATTAGTAACCTCCATGAAATGGTGAAAAATGATCTGGACAGTGCATACGTCAGCAAGAAGATTTACCGGGAATTACAAGCGATCAAAAACAAGACTAATAAATAAGGCAATTGCGGTGAGTTTTGCGTGACTAAAGTAAGATTCTTCAATTCTTTACGGTTTAAATTGGGAATTATCGCTGTTTTTTTGATTGGGGTACCCATCACCCTCGGCGCGATTTTATATTCCCGGACGGTTAAAGAGATCATTATCGACAAATATATTACCACCGCCCTTGAATCGGTCTATGAGACCGGGGAAAAAATCAGTTTATACTTGAACGATCTGCAAAAATTCTCGATCATCATCGTCTCCGACCAGAGTTTCTTAGAAATGCTGCGCCATCCGTCGGTTTTCAGCAAAAACGACTTTAACATCAAACTACGGAATTTTATTACGACACGGGCGGATATTGAAGCAATCCACTTGTTACTGGACAAGGATTATTATCTAACCGGCGCCAAGTTGGCTTCGCAATTGGCAAGGGTTGATGAAGCGCTAATTAACTCTTCCGGCCAACCGGTTTGGCTTTCGACCAGAGAAGAAATGGTGGAGATCCTGGCCGGTACCTTTAAAAAGTACTACTTTACCCTTGGGCGGAAGATTATTGATTTCAACACTTTAAATGAATACGGTTATTTGTTGATTGATCTGGATGAAGTGATTTTAGAACAAGCGTACACCAGCATTAAGGAGGATGAGGGTTCCGAAGTTTTTATCTGTGATCAAGCAGGACGTATCATCAGTCATCCCCAGAAGAATAGAATTGGCGAGAGCATTCTTAACCAGGCCTATGCCGGTGAAATCTTGGCCAACAAAAAGGGGCAGATCCAATTTCGCGACCGGATTGAACAAGTCGCTCTTTACTCGACCATCGATAACGGCTGGAAGATTATCAAAACAGTCCCGACCAGTTATTTGTTTAAAGAGATCAACAAAATCCAAAGATATTTAACCTTTGGCGGACTCTTCTACGGTATTGCCATTGTCCTTTACATCATTCTTTTTGCCATCAGGTATACCGAGCCGATGTTTAAAATAATGAACGTGATTAAACGGGTCGAAGAAGGGGATTTGCAGGCGAGGGCGACCGTAAAAACAAATGATGAGATCGGACAACTGGGGGACAGTTTAAACAAGATGATTGCCAAAATGCAGATCCTCATCGACAAACTGGTCAAAGAAGAACAGGAAAAGAAAGAACTGGAACTCGAGGCCCTCCAGGCACAAATAAACCCCCATTTTCTCTATAACACCTTAAACACGATCAAATGGATGGCTAAAATCCAGGGAAATCAAAGTGTCAGTAAGGCGATTACCGCGTTGATCAAATTATTGCGCATCAGTACAAACCTGGGCCGGAACATGATCTCGCTCCGGGAAGAACTGGATTATGTAAAAGATTATATGGTCATCCAAAATCTACGTTTTAATAAAGCCATAAATATAGAATACATCGTCGATGAAAGCTGTCTTGATCTAATCGTTCCCAAATTAATTCTGCAACCAATCGTCGAGAATTCGATTATTCATGGGATGGAAAATGAAGAATTACAAATTGTCCTCAAAATCTACAAAAACGGTCATCAACTCCTGATTGCCATCAGCGATAACGGTCCGGGGATCAAAGAAGAAATCCTGGAGAATATCTTTGAAGCCGCTTCGGACCGGAACAAATTTTCCAAAGTGGGGCTCAACAACGTCAATCAGAGGATAAAACTGTATTGTGGCAATGAGTATGGACTGGACATTAAGACGGAGTTAGGCCAAGGGACAACGGTCATTCTCAAACTGCCGTGTTGATTCCCACAGTCCATGCCGGTTACTGGAGGTGGAACCAATGTACAAGGTGATGATTGTTGATGATGAGGTTCTGGTCAGGATTGGACTGAAAACAACCATCAACTGGGAGGATATTGGCTTCACCGTGGCCGCCGAAGCTTCCAATGGGGAACAGGGTTTCGAACAGTATAAAAAGCATCATCCGGACGTTTTAATCACCGACATCAAAATGCCAAAACGGGACGGGCTTTGGCTGATCGAAGAGATCCGAAAGGAAAATCAGGATATTAAAATCCTGGTGCTGACCTGTTATGATGAATTTTCGTATGCCAGAAAAGCATTACAATTAGGGGCGGATGATTACATTCTAAAATCCGAAGTCGAAGATGAAGAGTTAATCAGCGTGATGAAAAAAATAAAAAATAAAATCGATGTGCTTCGGCGGACAAAAAATAGTCAACTGCGGATGAAAAGCGATCGCCACGATATGAAGAGGTCGTTACTGAACGACCTGATTAAAAGTGATTTTTATGTTGATGAGAAAATCGTTGAACGCTGTGCCGAATTGGATTTTACCGTTGACAATACCAGATTTGTGTGGGCCAGTATCGGTATTGGTGAACAAGCAGGGCAAAACAACCCTAAAGTAAACAAGATGAAGCACAATGCCGTTTTGAACATTGTCTATGACCAATTGCAGGAGAAAGGACTGGAATATCTTTATAATCACCTGCGGGATAATTATCTTTTCCTGATTTCCGCTCGGGAAATGACCGCCTACCGGATCCAAAAGATTTTTGAGTTGGTCAGCAACGCCGCCAGGCAATACTTTGATCTGCCGTTGCAAATAATCTACACCGATCCTTTTGATGAGCTAAGGGAAAGGCCGGATATCTATAACGATTTTATCGAGAAAACGGGGATTCTCTTTTATTCCGGACCGCAACACGGATTAATCCAGAATACAAAAGAGATTAATTTTAAAGATGTGAATGTGTTTATTCTTAAAGAACAGTACAGTCCCAGTGTTATCGAATACATTGGCCAAGGGGACTTTGCTTCCCTGAAAGAATTAACCTATGAAATTGGCCACTATTTCAAAGATAACAAGATTAAACCCATGACGGTTAAGATCTTCTACTCCACGCTGGCCGGTGATATTTTCACCAGTTATGGACAGCTTTTTGAGGATAATGACGACTTTTTGAAGTATGAAGATTTTCACTCCGGCATTGTGAATCTGAATCGTTTGGAAAAGGTCAGCAAAGCATTTTTTGATTTTGCGGTAAAAGTCATGGATGAACTCAGGCAGGTCAAAAACGGCGAGTTAATCATCAACAAAGCGATCAAAGCGCTCCCGCCCCGTCGTCCGGGGCTGGGAGCGCAATTTTTTTCCGTCCGGATTTCTAGAAAGATAAACACGCCGGTCTACATTGCGCTGGCGGCTTCGATCTCCGCCTGCATCTCTTCGGCAAGGGCTTGGACCTTCGGCAACGTCGCCATCAGATACTTTTGGGTTATCTCCATTGTCTTTTGGGTAAGGACCGGCGTTTGGGCGACTGTCTTTTGTCCCACCGGCGTCTGGTAAAACTTGATCAGCTCCTGGATCTCCTCTTCCGTATAGATCGACATGTAAACTTGGATAAAATCATCCTTAATCTTCGCCCAACCCATCTCCTCTTCCATCAGATCCATCAGTTTACCGATATATTTCTCCATGATCTTAATTTGTTCAGGATTCAGATCTTCGGGTATTCCTTGCTGAAACTGCTCAAAAAGCATGGGACGGATTTGGGCAAAGGAATAGGCCAAGTTTTCCTCAAATCTCATCAGCCGGAATAGCTCCTCCACAGATTCGTAACGGGCGCTGGTGCTGGGGTTCGCCTCGGCCAAGCCGCCGGCCACCAAGATAAAGATGCAGCCGGCGATTAACACCTTGACCGCCAATTTCCACCTGTTCATGAGCGGGCCTCCTCCCCTTAGGTTTCTTCCAACACAGGTAATTGTACCATATTTTACCCAAAATTACCAAAACATAATAAGGTCAACTTTTTTTCCTGCCGTAGTCCTGAAGTTTTTTTACCGTCTCCGGACTATGGCTGTGGACGGTTTGCACCAAGGTTTTCAGATTCTCCGTCGGCACGCTCGTCGGAATCGCACACTCCGGACCGATCATTTGCACCCCGCAGGCAAGGTTGTACTCCACTTCCCGCCGGACCTCCGCCGGGGTCCCCTGGGACAGGGTGAGCGGATTATTGATCCCCCCGACAATTTTGATCCGGTCACCGGCCATCGCCACCGCCTCCGCAATATCGTTCCGGGAATCCATATGGAAACACTTAAAACCGGCCTTGATGAACAGGGGGAAGCGGTCGGCCACATTCCCGCAGACATGTAAAATCAACGGGCCGTATTGTTGTAAGATCCGGGTCACCCGGGCGTGGACCGGCATCACAAACTCTTCATAGATCTTGGCACTGACCAGATCGGCCGTGACATGGTCGGCCCAGGTAATAATGTCAGCGCCCGCTTCAAATTGGGCTTTGGCAAATTCCAATGGCACTTTCGCCAGTTCTTCGATGAGGGCACGGGTCTTCACCGGTTCCAGGATGGTATCCAGGATCAGATTCTCCACCCCGTAAAGATTATAGGCTAAAGTCCATGGCCCGATCACTTTCCCGATCACCGCCACTTCGCCCCGGAAGCGCTTACGCAAAAGCCGCAAAGCCCTTAAGAGTTGCTGGAACTCAAAACGGGAGAGAAAATTGTCGGGAATCGCAAACTCATCCAAACTGTGAAAGGCGGTCGCCATGACCTGGGGGGTACTGGTTTGGTCGCTCCAGTCCACTTTCGCCCCCAAGGCCGCCGCTTCAAGATGGACCGAAAAATAGGGGGCCACCGTGTCAAAGCCAAACTCCTCATGCCCCACTGCGGCCAGCTCCGCCATCTCTTCCCCGTTGGTGTGGGCGGAAGGAAAACTGGCACCGGACCGCCGCATCCCTTCGATAGTAGCCACCGAAGTCGGACTGACCGCCGGAAAGACGTCAAACTCGTCTCCCGCGATCGCCGCCATCACCCGTTCCCTGCTGGTCATCGTCATTTTCGGGGCCATCCGCTTCTCCCCTCCCAAAACGAAACTGGATTCGACCAATCGTGATCAATCATACTATAACACATCAATCATCCTCCAGTACAGTTATAGAGAAAGGAGGAGATCCTTCCTCTCCCCCTTTCTCCTCCCTTGGTATTAAGAAGCATTCCGTGCCGCCGGCACATTAACGCTGAATAATGCGGTCAAAAATCCGGCCGGAAGGATAGATCCCCTCCGCACCCAGGAGTTGCTCCATCCGGATGGCTTCGTTCCATTTAACCCCCCGCTCGCTGCGGGCGACCGACCCAACTTTCAATTGGCCCGCATTCGTGGCGATCGCCAGGTGGACAATGGTCGCGTCCTCCGTTTCTCCACTCCGGGCACTGATCACCGGGAGATAACCACTGTTCTTCGTAAACTCGATGGCATCCAAGGTTTCGGTAATCGTGCCAATCTGGTTCATTTTCACCAAAACGGCATTATAGGCTCCCCGCTCCACTCCCGCGCGGATGCGGGCAATATTCGTCGTAAAAAGGTCATCCCCAATCAACTGGACCTTTTTCCCCAGTTTTTTCGTGAGCAGGACGGCACCTTCCCAGTCCAGCTCCGAACAGCCGTCTTCCAGGGAAATAATGGGGTACTTATCCACCCACTCGCACAACAGGTCCACAAATTCCGCCGACGTAAACTCCCGGTCTTCGAGGCTGAACCGATAAACCCGCCGCTCCGGATCGTAGAATTCGCTCGAAGCAACGTCAAGCGCGATGGCGAGATCTTTCCCCGGTTCATAGCCGGCTTCCGCAATCCCCGCCACCAACAATTGCAAGCCTTTTTCATTGGACTTAAAAGCCGTCGGCCAGAAACCGCCCTCATCGGCGATGGAAAGCGGGCGGCCCGTCCGGGTGAAGACCTTTTTCGTCGCGTTATAAACATTAATCACCATCGCCAAGCCCTGCTCAAAACTGGTGGCCGTCAGCGGGATCACCAAATAGTCCTGAATGTCGACGGAGTTGACGGCATGCGCCCCCCCCGCCGATGATTTGGATCATCGGGACCGGCAATACTTTGGCGTTGGCTCCGCCCAAGTAACGGAAGAGGGGCTCCCCTTTGGCCTTCGCCGCCGCATGGGCGATCGCCATCGAGCAGCCTAAGATCGCGTTTGCGCCCAAGCGGCTTTTATTCTCTGTCCCATCCAGCTCAATCATCATGTTGTCCAGTTCCACCTGGTGGGTGGCGTCTTTCCCGATCAGGGCCGGGGCCAGGGTCTCTTCAATGTTCCTGATGGCTTTGCGGACGCTTTTGCCGCCCAAATCGGCCGGGTCCCCGTCCCGCAGTTCTAGGGCTTCAAAGCGCCCGGTCGAAGCACCGGAAGGCACCGTCCCGCGCCCGACAACTCCACAAGCCAGGGTCACATCCACTTCCACCGTCGGGTTGGCCCGGGAATCAAAAACCTGCCGGGCTTGAATCTTCGTAATGGTAAAGTCACTCATGTTGTCTCCTCCTCATCCGCCCACCGACTTGCTGATCAAGCGAAGGGCATCGGCAAAGTTTTCAATCTTCTCGGCCACGAGGCCAAAAGTCATCCGGCGTACCAATTCTTGTTTCTCCGGTTCCGCCGTCAGATACTCCACCGGCGATTTGCCATCAACCCGGGCAATCATCAAGAGCGCCAAGGTCCGGATATAACAAGACTCCAGTTCCGTCCGGTCCATATAGTCCACCCGGTCAAAATAAAGGCCGATCATATAAGCCAGCATATTGAGGTAAGCCTGGGCAAAGTGGGGATTTTTAACCGCCTTCAGGATAAAGTGGTTGGAGAAGAAGGCCAAATCAAAAGCGGGATGCCCGTAATGGGCCACCTCATAATCCAGGACCTTGATCCCGCGCCCCACAACCATGATGTTCTTGGGACTATAGTCGCCATGGACCAGAGTAATCTCCCGTTCCATCAACTCGGTACTCACCCGGTCGGCATAGGCCTGTAGCTGCGGGTGTTTCCCGACGGTAAAAATAATATAGGGTGAAATCCGCAAATCATAAAAGATCTTCTTGTCCGCAAACTTGGCCGCCACCGCCGGATCGCCGGCACATTCCTTATGCACCACCGCCATCGTCTCAATGGCCTTTTGCGCAATCTTGAAGTCAAGGAGCCCGTCCAGGAGGTCGGCTTTCCACATCGTGCAGCCGGCCGGCACCGCTTCCCGCCCGAAGATGTAATTTTCTTCGTCGTAAAAGTAGACTTCCGGCGCGTTTTCCGGCATTAGTTCGTGATAAATTTTATTGCTTTCGTATTCGATATTCATCCGGTTCGGGTCGCAGAGCCACGTCTCTTTCACTTTAAGTTTGGCCAAAGCTTGCTTAATAATCAGCGGTTTTCCGGGACGCTCGACATAGACGACAGTCCCGGAAACACCACCCTTGCAGTACTCGAGTTTAAAACCATCCGCATCGCTGATTAGCTTCCGTTGCCGTAAATATTCTTCGAGGATCTTCTGGTTGGAAATGTCGATCATGTCAATTCCTCCGTAAGTTTTATAAAGAGGGAGCCGGTTTGTTCCGCTCCCTCCTCTCTGACGATACCAAGTCTAGGTCCGCAAAGACTACCGGATGCTGGGGAGTTGTTGCTTAATGGACAAATAGTGAGAAGATATAAATGGAAACCAAGGCGATGGCGCCCATGACGAAAGTCGTGGCGGTCACTGCCACATAGCCCTTTTTAATGTCATAACCGGCCAGTTTAGTAACACACCAGAAATAGGAGCCCTGTGGGAAAACACCACAGAAGGAACCGCCGGCAATCGAGATCACGGCCAACTCGGGCGAGATTCCCAACGACGGCAGGAGCGGCAGCACAATCGCCGAGGCGGTGGTCAAGGCCACTGTGGCCGAACCCTGCGCAATCAGAACAATGGCGGAAATCGTAAAGGGCAGTAAGACACTGGGCAAGCCGGTTTTGGCGATTACATCGGCCAACACATTGCCGACCCCAATCCCTTGCAACACACGCCCAAAGCAACCGGCAATCCCGGTGATGAGCAGGATTTCGGCACTCTTTTCAATCGCCCTGGAGACCCAAGTATCGGTGACTTCAGCTGTAATCTTGGACGGTAAAAGGAACGAAACCAAGGTACCAATCAAGAGCGCAATATAGGGTGTACCCACAAAAGCGATGAACTGCCCCAAACCGCTTTCCGCATTGCCGTACTGCAACACGAAAGAACGGACGACAATGAGAATAATAGGCAATACAATCGGCAGATAAGACATAAAGGTGGAAGGTGCATGTTTGACTACTTCTTTAAATTGTTCATTGGCCGCCAGATCATCACTGTCCGCTTCGGCAATCTCCGGATACTTCTTACGGACATATGTCGAATTACACCAGAGCAGGGTCCCGAGGATCACGGGAATCGAAACAATTAGCCCATAGATCATAACTTTCCCGACATCGGCCCCGAGAATACCGGCAGCGGCAATGGGACCGGGCGTGGGCGGGACCAGGGAATGGGTGGTTAATAAACCGGTCATTAAGGCCATCACCAAAGTCATGTAGGGTATCTTCCCCACCCGGGAAAGGGCTTTAATTACCGGATTGAGAATGACAAAACCGGAATCGCAAAAAGTCGGAATCGAAACAACCCCGCCGGTTAGCGCGGTGGCGAGGGGTGCCCGTTTGATCCCGACTAAACGAAGAAGAGAATCGGCAATTTTTTGGGCGCCACCGGTAACTTCCAAGATTTCACCGATGATCACACCACAGATAATGACAATCCCGATGTTCTGCATTGTTCCGCCAAAGCCCTGGGCAACCATGTTCGCCACATCAGTTAACGACAGCCCGCCGGCTACCCCGAGAAGCAAGGAAACAATTAGCAAGGACAAAAAAGCATGAATTCGTAGTTTCGAGATCATCACCATCAGCAAAGCTACGCCCAACACAAGCAGAATTACTGAGTACATCCATTTTCCCCCTTAGTTTCGTCTCTTGTCGAAAGTATGATCATACTTCTCAACTAAAAGTATAAATAAGCCGCTACGCTTGATCAATATTAATCTTATAGAAACATTGTACAATTTATCTGTTTGTTTTATTTTATTATGTGCATATTGCACATTTTTCTTTTCTTGTTTTAAGTTGTTTAAATGACAGTTGTGCTATTCTGATAAGTATTGTATTATTTATGATGAAACCTGTGCTTTTTGCACTATACATTATTGGGCAGGGATTACAAGATGATCAATGTCGACTTTATCAATCATATTTTGGAAAAATTCCGCTCCCCACACCTCACTATTTACATTACCGATGCGGAAACGCGCATTTTATCGGCGACCAACGAGGAACGGATCGGACAGACCAGCCGGACCGCCAGTTATATCATTAGTATCATGCGCCCGGCCACCATCGAGAGTAACGCCGCCGAATCCACCGACGCCGGCGTTGTAGTTTACGGCACACCGGTGATGAAAGAAAACAATTTGTTTGGTACGGTCATTGTGCGCGGCCCGGCCGGAGCGGCGGTCCAAACCGGCAATACCATCAAAATGCTCCTGGAAATCACCTTGGAATTTTTGTACAGCACCACTGAACAAACCGACAGCCATAGCCCTGAATATAAAATGGCCCAAATTGCCAGCCAAATCCTTTCGGATCATGTTGACAAGGAAAAGCTCTATTCGCTGATGTACAGTCATGAGTTGGATCCGCAATTATTACGGACGGTCATCTGTATCCGGCTTAATTACTACCAAACCAGCTACTTCAATATTAACTTGAATTTGGGATACCAATCTTCGATTGAGCAATTACGGGAAACCGTTTTTCAGCGCATCCGCGCCAACCGTTATCTCAACTCTCAAGATCTTGTCTACACTGCCGACCGCAATACGATCTTGATTCTGAAGTCCTTTATTCCCTCGCCGGATATATCCCGGATTTACTTGGCCCTGGATGTAATCTGCCGTGACCTGGCCGCTTCCTTGAGTTCCTTCTCCGGTTTTTCTTTTAGCATCGCCTACGGCAACCTTTACGAAGACATTACGCAACTGCGCAAAAGTTGGCTCGAAGCCATTGAAACCCTGGAAATCGGCCAGGAGACGGATCCGAACGCCCAATTTTATAGCCTGGAAACCCTTTTGTTTGACAATGTCTGTTTACATCTCCAACCGCAAATCATCAATAAATTTCTCCTTCCCGCCCTGAAAAAACTGACCAGAAAGGACGGCACCCTTCCCCAAGACTTGATCGAAACGTGCGAAGCGTTTGTTGACAACTGTATGAACCTCTCGGTCACCGCCGCCAAAACGCGGATCCACCGGAATACCATCAGCGCCCGTCTGCAAAAAATGAAAAACCTGACCAACCTTGATCCGGTTTCAAGTTTCCGCGATGCTTTTTTAGTCAAAATGCTGGCTTTATATGTCAGACACAATAATATCAAGCAGATCTGAGCGGTAAGAAACCAAAATGAACCAAAGTTGATCAGTAGATTATAAGCGGTTTATAAGCAAAGCACCGGCCGTTTCAACAAACCGAAAGGACAAACCGACCGCAACTAGGCATTACCCCGGCTCCCCGGCTTCTCCCAGGGAATCCCCTGGGCGCAAAGGGGACACTCCTCCAGGGCAAACGCCTCAATCTGCAGCGACAGCAAACTGTGGAGGGGCAAGCCGGCAAAAGTCACCCGGCCTCCGCTGCGGTCCACCAGAACGCCCACCCCCACCGGTTCGGCGCCAAGGTCCTTAACCAAGTCGATCACTTCCTGCACCGACCCGCCGGTGGTGATCACGTCCTCCACCACCAAAACTTTTTCCCCCGGTTTGAGGGTAAAACCCCGGCGCAGGGTCATTTTGCCGTCCTGCCGTTCGGCAAAGAGCGCGCGCACGCCCAAGGCCCGGCCTACTTCATGGGCGACCAGAATCCCGCCCATCGCCGGTCCGACCACCGTCTCCACGCCTACCCCGGCATAGTGGGCGGCCAGAGCTTCCCCTAAAGTAGCCGCCAGCCACGGATACTGTAAAACCTGGGCACACTGCATATACTGGGCGCTGTGTTTCCCCGAAGTCAGGACAAAATGCCCTTGGCGCAAGGCGCCGGTCTCGTTAAAAATGGCCATAATCTCCGTTACCCCCATGGGGCTTCCGGCCTTCATACCGCCGTAACCTTCACACATATGGATTCCCCCTTCACGCAATTCAATCCAATCCCAATCAAACCCACCTTATAAACCACACCCTACTCCCAAAGCGCCGCCAGGGCTTGCCGCGGATCCGCCGCCCTGGTCACCGGCCGCCCGACCACCAGGTATGAACTGCCCGCCTGGAGGGCTTCCCGCGGCGTCACCACCCGGACTTGGTCGTTTTTCGCACTCCCCGGCGGCCGGATCCCCGGTGTAACCAGAATAAATTCGGGGCCCAGCTGTTCGCGAAGGACCGCCGCCTCCTGGGCCGAAGCCACCACCCCGTCCAAACCGGCTTTTTTCGCCAGACGGGCCAGGTTGACCACCTGCTCCTGCGGGCTGGCCTGTACTCCAATCGCCCGCAGGTCTTCCGGGCCCATACTGGTCAGCACCGTGACCCCGATCACTTTGATCCCGGCCTCGTGGCACACCTCCGCCGCCCGCGCCATCATGGTATAACCCCCGGCGCAGTGGATGTTCACCATATCCACGCCGGAAGTGCACAGCACCTTCAGGGTCCGTTCCACCGTGTTGGGAATATCGTGCAACTTCAGATCGAGAAAGAGGGAAAAGCCCATCTGTTTAAAGGTCTCAACCAGCTCCAGTCCGGAGAGGGCGTACAGTTCCAGCCCAATCTTCAACCAGCAGCCGGAGCCCTGGAGGGCCTCCGCCAAGGCCAGCGCTTGCGTACGGGAATCAACATCCAGCGCCACCATCACTTTTTCGTTGAGGTTATGTCCCCCCGGCCAATCCTTGTTTACCGCCATTTACCCAGTCCTCCTTTTTTACCCGGATCCCCGGTCTTCATAAATCGGTCCGTTTCTCTCCTTTACTATCCTTTACCAACCCCAGCATCCAAACCGGTTTAATTCAACCCCCGCCTGGCCTGGATTATTTCCTTCTAACAGCTGGCCGAGCCGGTGCTTATTCCCCTCTAGCGGTGGGCCAAGCCAACGATCTCCCGGACCGCCGTAAAACCGTTCTGCCGGCAATACTCCGCCAGCCCGTCGATGATCTCCAACGGGGCCAGGGGATTGACAAAATTGGCCGTTCCTACGCTGACCGCCGAGGCCCCCGCCAGCATAAACTCGACCGCATCCTGCCAGGTGCTGATCCCGCCCATCCCGATGATCGGCAGGCGGACCGCTTGGTAGACCTGGTATACCATCCGCACGGCCACCGGGAGGACCGCCGGGCCGGAAAGCCCGCCCATGATGTTACCGAGGACGGGTTTTCTCGTTTTGATGTCAATCCGCATCCCCAAAAGCGTATTAATCAAGGAGATTATATCGGCCCCGCCGTTTTCGACCGCCTTCGCCAGTGTCACAATGTCGGTCACATTGGGTGAAAGTTTGGCGATCAGCGGCAGCTTCGTGTTTTTGCGCGTTGCGCTCAGGACCGCCTCGGCGCTTTTGGGGTCCGTGCCAAAAGCCAACCCGCCCTGTTTAATGTTGGGGCAAGAGATATTGACCTCCACCGCCGCAATACAGGAATCTTCCGGTAGCGCGGCAGCCATTAACGCGTAGTCATCCAGGGAAAAACCGGAGATGTTGACGATGACCGGCGTCTTGAGCTTTTCCAGCCGGGGCAGGTACGTGGTGAGGAACTCGTCCAGACCGGGATTCTCCAGTCCCACCGCGTTCAACATGCCGGAAGGGGTCTCCACCACCCGGGGTGCGGGGTTTCCCCGGCGCGGCAAAGGAGTAATCCCCTTCACCGTAATCGCCCCCAAGCGGGATGGATCGTAAAAGGCTGCATACTCTTCCCCAAAACCATAAGTGCCCGAGGCCGTCATGACCGGATTCTTCAGGGTTAACCCGGCCAGACGCGTGGTCAGGTCAACCGGTTTCATCCCAGACCACCTCCCTGCCGTCAAAGACCGGGCCGTCCTTACAGACCCGCCGCCGCACCGGCGTCCCCTCGGCGGTCCGCACCAAACAGGCACAGCCCAAACAGGCCCCGATCCCGCAGGCCATTCGCTCTTCCAACGACACCTCCACCGGGACGCCCGCCCGGCCGCAGCAGGCGGCGACCGCCTGTAACATCCCTTTGGGGCCGCAGGCCGCCACCGTTATCGCCGTGCGCCCTTCCGGGCTTTTTACCAAAGCTCCGGCCTGTCCGCCAGACGGGGCGGATTCTGCTTGTTGGCCGGCCGCTGTTTCCGGCGCCAGCGCCGCTTGAAGGAGATCGGTCACCAAACCGGGGTGGCCCATACTCCCGTCCACCGTGGCCACGGCATAATCGACCCCCATCTGGAAGAGGGTCGCCCGGCCGACGTCCTCCAGAAACCTCCGGTTTTCCCCGCCCCACAGGACTTTGACCCGTACCGCCAAGCGGTCCACCGCTGCGAGCAGGGCAAGAAGGGGAAAGAGGCCGATCCCCCCGGCCACCAGGAGGAGTTCGCCCGCGGCCGGGACCGTAAACCCCTTCCCCACCGGCCCGATCACGCTCAAGGTCTCCCCGGCCCGTACCCGGGTAAGGAGGGCGGTCCCCCGGCCGGTGACCCGGTAGTATATGGTAACCTCCCCCTTTGGCCGGTCAATCCCGGCAATACTGAACGGCCGCCGTAATAGGGGGTCGGTGGCCGTCCCCACCTGCACGTGGACAAACTGGCCCGGCCGGGCTGTCGCCGCCACCGCCCCCTTCAGTACCAGCCGGTAGATCGCCGAACCTAAACTCCGGTTTTCAAGCACCGTCTCCCGATGGAGCATGCCTATCACCTAATTTCTTTTTTTAATAATCTTCCGATAAAACGTGCCTTTTCCGCTCGTTACCCGTTACTCGTGTATAATTACCTTTGTTCGCCTTCCCCCAGCCGGGCCAAATGGTATTCTCCACAGACTTGAATTTCTTGGCACAGTATTCTTAGCGAAGCGGAGGTTGAAAGAAGGTCGAGCGACATGGAGGTCGCGAGCCGCTTTGGTTCAGGAGAAACCATAAAGCGATCTGCCTGCTTTCAACCGGAGCTGAGCTTTAGAATACGCCAGGAAATTCACTGGAAGGGGAAATACCATTTGGCCACATTTCTGCTCACAACACAATCAAACTCGGCACGGTCTCTTCCATCACCTGCAACCACGCCGCCGCCGTGTCCAGACTGGTAAAGCAGGGAATCCCCTGTTCTACCGCCGCCCGGCGGATGGCGAAACCGTCGGTGGCCGTCTTCCGGCCGTGGGTGGTCGTGTTCAACACACACTGGACCTGCCCCTGGCGGATCTGGTCCCGGATCGCCGTCGAACCGGTGTGCAACTTCGCCACCGTGGTCACTTCAAGACCCGCCTGGCGCAGGGCCTTCGCCGTTCCTTCGGTCGCCACCAACCGGAAGCCCAGGTTATGGAAGCGGCGGACCAGCTCCACCCCTTCGGCCTTGTCGCGGTCGGCCAGGGTGGCCAGCAAAGTACCGTGGACCGACATCCGCATCCCGGCCGCCAGCAACGCTTTGTAGAGCGCCTTGGCGTACTGGTAGTCGATGCCCATCACTTCACCGGTGGATTTCATCTCCGGCCCCAGCGAAGGTTCGACCTTCTGCAGCTTCGAGAAGGAGAAGACCGGAACCTTGACGGCCACCTTATCCCCGGCCGGCTTCAGCCCATGGGCAATCCCCATGGCCGGCAGGCTTTCCCCCAGCATGACCCGGGTCGCCAGGTCGACAATGGGCAGTCCGGTCACCTTGCTCATGAACGGCACCGTCCGGCTGGAGCGGGGGTTGACTTCCAAGACGTAAACCTGGTCTTGGTGGATCACATACTGGATGTTCAACAGGCCTTTAATCCGCAGGCTCCGGGCGATGGCCGCCGTCAGCTCAGTGATGGCCGCTTGCTGTTCTGCCGACACCCGCTGGGGCGGGTAGACGGCGATCGAATCCCCGGAGTGAATCCCGGCCCGCTCCAGATGCTCCATGATTCCGGGGAGGCAAACCGTCTCCCCGTCGGCAATGGCGTCCACCTCCACCTCTTTCCCCACAAGGTATTGGTCGATCCAGATCTGCTGGGCGGGGAACTCCTGCAGGGCCTGGTCTAAAACCGTACGCAGCTGCGCCTGGTCGTAAACGATTTGCATCGCCCGTCCCCCCAGGACATAAGAGGGGCGGACCATCAACGGGTAACCCAGCTCCCCGGCCAGCCGCTCCCCTTCGGCCACCGTGGAGACGCAGCCGCCCCGCGGCCGCCGGGCCCCAATCTCCTGCAGGACCCGGTCGAAGAGGCCCCGTTCCTCGGCGCGGTCAATATCCTCCACCGCCGTCCCCAGAATCTTGTAACCCCGGGCGGCCAGCCCTTTACAGAGCCCCAGCGCCGTCTGGCCGCCGAACTGAACGATGACCCCCTCCGGTTTCTCCTTTTCCAGCACCGCACAGACATCCTCCAGAGTGAGCGGTTCGAAATACAACCGGTCGGCCGTATCAAAATCGGTCGAGACCGTCTCCGGATTGTTGTTGATAATGATGCTCTCCACACCAGCCCGGCGCAGCGCTTTTACAGCATGGACCGAACAGTAGTCAAACTCGATCCCCTGCCCGATCCGGATCGGCCCGGAACCCAGGACGACCACCTTACGGCGGGTGCTGACTTCCCCCTCATCCTCCTGGTCGTAACTGGAGTAAAAGTAGGGGGTGGTCGCCTCATACTCCCCGGCGCAGGTGTCAACCATCTTAAAGACCGGCCGCAGGCCATACTTCATCCGGAAAGCATAGACCTCTTCTTCGGTGGCGCCCCACAACCGCGCCACCTCCCGGTCGGCAAAGCCCAGCCGTTTCGCCTCTTTCAGGGCGGCAAGACTAAAGGGGTTGGCCTTCAGCTCCGCCGCCAAGGCGACAATCCCCTGGATCTTCTGTAAAAAGAAGGGGTGCCACTGAGTCAGATGGGCAACGCGGGCCACGGCCCAGCCCCGCCGGAAGGCCTCGGCGATGATGAATAAATGGTCGTCCGCCGGCTGCCGGCACCGGACTTCCAGTTCGGCGTCGCTTAAGCCCTCCAGCCCCGGATCGAGCAGGCCAAAGACCTTCATCTCCAGGGAGCGGACGGCTTTATTGAGCGCCGTCTCCAGGTTCCGCCCCAGGCCCATCACTTCGCCGGTGGATTTCATCTGGGTGCCTAGCGTCCGGTCGGCATCGGAGAACTTGTCAAAGGGCCAGCGCGGAATCTTAACCACCACATAATCCAGAGCCGGTTCCGTGCAGGCGCTGGTCTGGCCGGTGACGGCGTTTTTCAATTCCGCCAGGGTGTAACCGATGGCAATCTTCGCCGCCACTTTCGCAATGGGATAGCCCGTTGCTTTGGAAGCCAAGGCACTGGAACGGCTGAGGCGCGGATTAACCTCGATCACCACATACTCCAATTTCTCCGGGTGGAGGGCGAACTGGACATTACACCCGCCGGCAATTCCAAGCGCCTCGACGATCTTCAACGCCGACCCCCGCAGACACTGCAGTTCCTCGGCGGTCAGGGTCTGGCAGGGGGCCACCACAATGCTGTCGCCCGTGTGGACTCCCACCGGATGCACGTTCTCCATATGGCAGACGGCAATGCTGTTCCCCGCACTGTCGCGCAAAACCTCAAACTCGATCTCCCGCCAGCCGGCCACACTTTTTTCCACCAGAATCTGCCGGATCAGGCTGGCATTAAGGCCGTTTTCGGCGATTTGGCGCAATTCTTCCGCGTTCCGGGCGATGCCGCCCCCGGTTCCCCCCAGGGTAAACGCGGGCCGGACAATCACCGGATAGCCAATAGTTTCGGCAAAGGCCAAGGCCTCCGCCACCTCCGCCACGATCGTACTCTCCGGAAACGGTTCGTTCAACTCTTGCAGGAGCGCCCGGAACTCCTCCCGGTCCTCGGCCCGCCCGATACTTTCCAGCGGCGTCCCGAGCAAGGTGACCCCGCAGCGGGACAGCACCCCGGCCTTGGCCAACTGAAAGGCCAGGTTTAAACCGGTCTGCCCGCCCATCGTCGGCAGGAGCCCGTCCGGCCGCTCCTTCTCGATGATCCGCTCCAAAAACTCCAAGGTTAAGGGTTCGATATAAATTTTGTCGGCGCTCTCCTGGTCGGTCATGATCGTGGCCGGATTGGAGTTGACCAGGACGGTCTCGATCCCTTCCTCCCGAAGCGCCCGGCAGGCCTGCGTCCCCGCATAATCAAACTCGGCGGCCTGTCCGATGATGATCGGCCCCGAACCGATCACCAACACCTTACGCCAGTTCCCTTTCGGCATGGTCCATCCTCCCTTCCACTACCGCCGCGAACCAGGCAAAAACCCCGTCGTGCACGGCCGGGCCCGGAGCCGCTTCCGGCTGGTACTGCACCGTGAGGATCGGTTGCTCCGTATGGCGGAGCCCTTCGACGGTGCCGTCGTTCATATTTATCGCCCACACGATAAAGCCCGTCCCCGTTAGCGATTCGGCCCGTACCGCATAGGCGTGGTTCTGGGCGGTGATCAACACTTTGCCGCTCACCAGGTTTTGCACCGGATAATTACCGCCCCGGTGGCCGAAGGGCAGTTTATACGTCTCGGCCCCCGCCGCCAGCGCCAGCAGTTGGTGGCCCAACCCAATCCCGAGGATGGGCAGTCGCCCGCTGAGTTTCCGGAGTTCAGCCTGGATCGCCGGCAGCGCCGCCGGATCCCCCGGTCCGCTGCTGACCACCAGCCCCTTGGGCTTCACTTCCAGGATCGCCGCCGCCGGTGTCCCGGCCGGGAACACATGGAGGCAGAAACCCTTTTGCTGGAGGCAACGGAGGAGGCTCCGTTTCACGCCCAGATCAAGGACGGCCACCACCGGCCCCGCGCCCGGAATGACGTAGCCTTCCGCGGTCGTGGCCTGGTAGACCCAATGGGGCGCAGGTCCGTTCTCCTCCGGAGCGGGCGCGGCCCAAAAACGCTGCCCGGCCTCTAAATCGCGCACCAACACCCCGGGCTGCGTTCCCTTTTGCCGCAGATACCTAGCGAGCGCCCGGGTATCGACCCCTTTGAGCCCGGGAATCTTTTGTTTAACGCAAAACTCCTCCAGACTGCCGTCGGCCCCCGGTGCCCCCGCCCCGGCGGCCGGCTCCCGGAGGATGATCCCTTTCAACAGTACTTTACCGGCTTCACCGGCCCCCCGGCGCCAGCCGGAGTTTCCGATCTGGGGCTGGGTGAAGGTCAAAATCTGCCCGGCGTAAGACAGATCGGTGATCATCTCCTGAACACCACTCATCGCCGTGTTAAAAACAACCTCGCCGCTGACCGGGCCGTCCGTTTCCGGCCAGAAGCCGAACTCCTCCCCGGCAAAGGCTTTACCGTCCTTTAAAACCAGCCATGCCATGGCCTTGCCCCCTTTGTCCTGTTCTTTATTTCAGTCCAACACTTTCCGGTCCTTCACGACCAGCTTGCCGCCGACCCAGACCATTACCGGAAAGCCCTGCAGTTCCCGGCCGAGAAACGGCGTGTTGTGGCTTTTGGACTCCCGGGTTTCCGCCGTCACCCGTTCCCGCCGCGCCGGGTCAAAAAGGACCAGATCGGCCGGGCTGCCTTCCGCCAACGTCCCGCCCGTGAGCCCAAAGCGGCGGGCCGGATTGACCGCCCACAGCTCAACCAACTTCTCCGGGGTCAGCTTCCCCTTGGCCACCAGCTCCTGCCACACCGCGGCCAAAGCCGTCTCGAGCCCGTTGATCCCGAAGGGCGCCTCCGCAAAGGGCCTTGCCTTCTCTTCCCAGGTGTGGGGTGCGTGGTCGGTGGCCAGCATGTCAATGGTCCCGTCCAACAGTCCTTCCAGCAACGCCTCCTGATCCGCCCGGCTGGGCAGCGGCGGGTTTACTTTATATGAAGTGTCGGTCAGCGGCACATCCTCGTCGGCCAAGAGTAAATGATGGGGATTGACCTCGGCCGTGAGATCAACCCCGGCCTTCTTGGCCATTCTAATCACCTGGACACTTTCTTTGGTCGACACATGGGCGATATGGAGACGGCCCCCGGTCTCCCCGGCCAGCAGGGCATCGCGGGCCACCATCACACTCTCGGCACTGGCCGGAATCCCTTTGAGGCCCAGCCGGGCACAGTGCTCACCCTTTCGCATCACGCCCGCCCCGGCCAAACTGTCGTCCTCGCAGTGACTGATCACCGGACAGCCGGTGAGCTTGGCGTACTCCAGGGCCAGCCGGAAGGTCTCCGCGCTCTGGATCCCTTTACCGTCGTCGGAGAAGGCCACCGCCCCGCCGTCCTTCAGGTCCACCATCTCCGTGATCTCCTTCCCGGCCATCCCCTTGGTCACGGCGGCCACCGGATAGACCCGGGCTTTACCCGCCCGTTCACCCGCCAGCCGGACATACTCCACCAGCGCGCGGCTGTCGATCACCGGCTGCGTATTGGCCATGACCAGGATGGAGGTGAAACCGCCCCGCACCGCCGCCCGGGCCCCGCTGCGGATCTCCTCCTTCTCCTCCTGTCCCGGTTCGCGCAGGTGTACATGGGCATCGACCAAACCGGGGAAGAGATACATGCCCGTTCCGTCCACCTGGTCAACCGCCGCCAGGTCGGAGCAGCCCAGCAGGGCCAAGACCGCCTCGGCGGTTAACGTTTCGCCCACCACCACCTTATGGATCCGGCCCTCCCGCACCAGCAGACTGCCGCGGCCGGAGATCCCGCAGGCCGGATCGACAAGATGCGCATCTTTAATCCACAACATCGCTCGTTCCTCCTCCCATCAGCAGATAGAGCAAAGCCATCCGGACCGCCACCCCGTTGGTCACCTGTTCCTCAATCACCGAACTGGTGCTGTCTGCCAGGTCACTGGCGATCTCCACCCCGCGGTTGATCGGCCCGGGGTGCATGACGATGGTCGCTTTCCCGGTTTTGGCCAGGCGTTCTTTCGTTAAACCGTAGAGCCGGTGGTACTCACGGACGGACGGGAACAAGCCCCGTTCCTGCCTTTCCAACTGCAGGCGCAGGGCCATCACCGCATCCGCCCCGGGCAGTTCCCGGTCCAGATCATGGGAGAGCTTGACCCCCAAGTAGCCCATTTCCGGCGGGAGCAGCGTCGGCGGTCCCACCAGCACCACCTCCGCACCGAGTTTTTTCAGGCCCAATACGTTGCTGCGGGCCACCCGCGAGTGGAGAATGTCGCCGACGATCACGATTTTCTTCCCGGCAATCTCCCCCAGCCGTTCTTTGAGGGTGAAAAAATCCAGCAAAGCCTGGGTGGGATGGGCATGCGCCCCGTCGCCGCCGTTGATCACACCCGCCTTGAGCTGTTCGGCCAGAAAAGCGGCCGCGCCGGCACTGGCGTGCCTGATCACAACCAGGTCAATCTTCATGGCCTGCAGCGTCTTGGCCGTATCATAAAGGCTTTCTCCCTTGTTGACACTGCTCTGGGCCACGGAGAAGTTGGTCACATCCGCCCCCAAAATTTTACCGGCCGTTTCAAACGAGGTCCGCGTCCGGGTACTGTTCTCGTAAAACATCAGCGCAATCGATTTTCCCCGGAGGGTCGGCAGTTTCTTGAGCGGGCGCGCCAAAATCTCCTTCATGGGGACTGCGGTTTGCAAGACATGTTCAATCTCTTCAGCGGTTAAAGCATCCAGGTCCAACAGGTTCCGGTGTCTCCAGTGCATGGGGCAAACCTCCTTCCAAACTTGCGGGGTGATACAAAAAACCTCCTGGCCAAAGGCAGGAGGAATTGCAGTGCCAATCCAGCTTACCCTTGGCTACCTCACGGGATAACCTTAAAGGGGTGAGGAACAAAGCTCTGAACAAAACGGCGGAATCAAAAAAAGCTGCCGGCAAGCGCAGGCAGCTTAACATTCCTATCCTTAAGCATGCTTAAGCATAGAAAGTGGTCATGCACAGAAAATTTCTGTTCGTTCTGCCTTCCTTGCCTCACGGGACAAGTTTTAAAGGCCCTACTTAAGTTTTCAAGTCATTTTAAACGATCTACGGTCAAATGTCAATAGAAGTTAGATTAATTCATCGCATCCCAGCTCCGCCAATTCATCACCGTTCCGCGCCAAGCCGTTTCTTCTAGGCGGGAGCAGCACAGATTGTCGATAAGAAAATGAGAACAATCAAGATGATCATGACCACTTTTTGCTTCAACTTTTCTTTCATTGCCCAACCTCCCTATGGGGGAAAATGTCTACTTTCGCCAAGTAATTAATTGTTTTCTACAATTTAAAAATTCTTCCTGCTTTTGGCAGGACGAGGCAACAAATTTTATTAAAATCTCTCTTTAAATAATTAAGTGAGTGGTTTATAATCTTCTCTAATTAAAAAAAGCAAAAACAGGGGGTTTCCCCATGCTTGATTACGACGAGATCCTGCGCCAAAACTCCATCCTGGAAGGAGAAAGGATAGTTTTACGCCCCTTTTCCCTTGATGACGTAAATGACGTGTTTTTATACGCCAGTGATGAAAAGGTGACCAAGTATCTAACCTGGCCGCCCCATGCCGACCTGGCCGAAACCGAAAAGATCGTCCGGGAGATTTATCTCAACAAACCAAACGTTTACGCCATTACCTTGAAAGACGAACCGCGCTGCATTGGCTGTATCGAACTGCGCCTCTGCCCCGAACACCATAAAGCGAGTTTCGGTTATGTTTTAAACCGGAACTATTGGAACCGTGGCTATATGACCGAGGCTTTATCGCTCATCCTCGATCTGGCCTTCTCCAAGTTGGGTTTGAACCGGGTGGAGTCGACCCACTACGCCGGGAACGAAGCTTCCGGCCGCGTCATGGCGAAGTGTGGAATGAAATTCGAAGGAAAAGGCCGGCAGGAGGTGAAAATCAAGGGGATTTACCATGATGTTCTTCACTACGGGATCCTGAAGGAAGAGTGGTTGCAAAACAATACTCCATAAAAGAATCATTCCCGATAATTACAACTATTCCCTCGAAAACATTCCCTCTTCTTCCTCCCTGCCAAATCCGAAACCGGCAGCGCCCTTTGACCTCGCCTGGCCCCCACGCTCCTCCGGGAACAACGACGGCGGTAAGGATCAGGGCGGCCACGGCGGACCCATCCCGCCGCCCCGCTCGCTCCCTTCTCCCCTCAGAAAAAAAGAGCCTTGCTTTGCAAAAGCAAGGCTCCCAGTAAAAGAGGCCTCGGGTTGCCGGTTATGCTTCATACCAATGCAGGCGGTTAAACCGGAGATAACAGGTCTCTCCTTCCCGGAGGAGGCCTTGGCGGTACAGTTTTTGGACACGGACTTCCGTAGCGCCGATCATGACCCGGTAATCAATGACCTCTCCCAAAAAGGCCCGGCGTTTAACCACGCCTTTGACGCCGCCTTCGCCTTCGCTGACAAAGGCGATCTCCGACGGGCGGCAGGCCAGCGTGGCTGTGGGGGCCTTGAACCCGGCGGGAATTTCCCTGGTCAACACCCCCGCTTCCGGCGCGGATTCCACCACCGCGCCGCCCTCTTGCACCCGGACCGGAATAAAGTTGGAGAGGCCGACGAAGCCGAAGACGAACTTATTGGCCGGATGGTTATAAATCTTCATCGGGGCATCAACCTGCTGAACGACGCCATGGTCCATAATCATCATCCGGTCGGAGATGGCCATCGCCTCCGCCTGGTCGTGGGTGACAAAGACAACCGTGTAATTGAATTTCCGTTGCAATTCTTTGATCTCAAAGCGCATTTCTTCCCGTAACTTCGGATCGAGGTTGGACAAGGGCTCATCCAAAAGCATGACGGTGGGATTCAAGGCAATGGCCCGGGCGAGGGCAATCCGTTGCTGTTGCCCGCCGGACAACTCGTTGGGATAACTCTCCTTCACCTTGGTTAAGCCGGTATGCTGGAGGGCCTTATCCACCCGTTCCTTGATCTCCGCCTTGGGCAAACGCCGGTACTTCAAGGGGAAGGCCACATTTTCATAGACGTTCAAATGGGGCCACACCGCAAAAGCCTGGAAGACCATGGCAAAGTTCCGCTTGTTCGGGGGGATATAAATCTTCTTGACGCTGGAGGAGTAGATTTCCCCCCCCCACGATCACTTCGCCTTCGTCCAGATCCTCAAAACCGGCCAGCATCCGTAGGGTGGTCGTCTTGCCGCAACCGGACGGTCCCAGCATGGAGAAGCATTCTCCCTGCTCGATCTTTAAGTTGAGATCATTAACCGCCGTGACTTTGCCAAATCTCTTGGTGACGTGCACGAGCTCAACCTGTGCCATCAGGCATTCCTCCTCTCCGCTTTACTGAGTCTCCGGATGACAATCTCTCCGATGACAATGATGACCAGGGCAATGGAGGCCAACGCGGTGGCGTAGACCGTCTCGCCGTCCTCATGCAGGGCATAGATGGCCACCCCGATCGTCCGGGTCGTCGGCCCGTACAACAACACCGAAGTGGTGAGTTCCCGGAGGGCCGGGAAGAAGATCATGAAAAAGGCCGAAATCATTCCCGGTTTAATCAACGGCAAGACAATGTCTTTTAAGGCTTGCCAATGGCTGGCCCCGCACGCGCGGGAGGCTTCTTCCAAGGAGTCATGGACCTGTTCCAGCGAAGCGGAGGTCGACTTCAGGGCAAAGGCCATATAGCGGGCGATATAAGCCACAAAGATAATCCCTGCCGTATTGTACAGGTTGATGCCGAATTTCCCGCTCCAGGCCAGGATCACACCCAAGACGATGACCGTCCCGGGCACCGAATAGGGCAGCATACCGAGGAACTCCAGAATAAATTTGCCTCTCACCTTGGCTTTGACAATCACATAGGAGATCATGGTCCCGACCAGCATGGTCACCACGGCCGCGCCGACGGAAAGAATCACACTGTTCTTAATCGAATCCCTGGTCATCTTCCAGGTAAAGATGTATTTCAAGTTATCCAGGGTCATGTTGGCAAACTTCAGCGGCAGGCCGTAGGTCTTCAACGCCCCGACCAGGAAGATGATGACCGTCGGCAGGAGAACCGTCACGGCAATATAGAGAATGCTCAAGACCAGCATGGGCACCCGCAAGCCTCGGAGTTTCAAAAGCATCGGGCGCATGCTCTTCCCGGCGATAATCTGGTAACGGCCCTTCTTTAAAACCAGGTTCTGCAGGTAGAGAATTAGGGCCGCCGACAGAACCAGGAGCGAGGCCAGGACCGTCCCGGTCCGGATCGCGTTGAAGCTCCCGCCGCTGGCATGGATCGCCTGGTAAATGAGGGTCGGAATATTATAGATCCCGGCATTCTGCCCCAAAACCGACGGCACCCCGAAGTGGGAAAGGGAGTACATTGCCACCAACAGCGCCCCGGCCACAATACTCGGCGTAATCAGCGGGAACGTGATCTTGCGGGTAATGGTGAAAAGGTCAATCCCGGAAATGAGAGCGGACTCCTCCAGGGTCGGGTCCATCCGCTCCAGCGCCCCGCTGACCTGAATAAAGACAAAGGGGAAAAGATACATGGTTTCGACAATGATGATCCCGGTCATCGTATAGACATTAAAGGGGGCTTTCTCCAACCCGAAAAGATTCACCAAAAAGACGTTTAAATAACCGCCCCGCGGGGAACAGAGGATCTTCCAGGCAATCGCCCCGATAAAGGAGGGCAGCATGAACGGGACCACAAAGAGCAGTTTCATCAGGTTTTTAAAGGGCAAATCGGTCCGGGTCACCAACCAGGCAAAAAAGACGCCCAAGACCGTGCTCAGGGCCGTCACCCCGGCCGCGATCACCACCGAATTCCAAAGGGCTTCGTAAGTTTGGGGTTGACTGAGGATCGTCACCACATCTTTCAAGTTAAACTTGCCTTCGGCGGTGGTAAACGCATTCCAGAAAATCAAGAGGATCGGAAAGGCCACAACCACTACGAGAATAGCAATGGAGACCAAAAGCACCAACTCGGCCACGCCAAACTTCTTTAAGCCGGACAAACCTTTTGCCAGCCGTGGAAACTTCACATTAATCCCTCCACTTCCGCCTCATGGGCAAAGGACTTCACGTGATGAAACTTGAGGAAGCAAGTTTCCCCCTCTTTAAACAGCAAATTGTTGCTGATCGCCTCGTGGGTATCTTGTTGCACCCGCAGATTCATCCCGCCCAAGCTTACACTGTAGTCAATGGTGGGCCCGAGGAAGGTTGCCCTTTGCACCTGGGCCCTTGTCCCCGTATCCTCCCGGGTCAACTCAATATCGGAAGGACGGCACGCGGCCAGAATTTTCCCGTCCTGGCCGGTCTTGGCCAGGAACTGCAGGGCCTTAACCTCCTCCTGCGTGCTTTCCAGCCAAACGCGGCCGTCTTTCTTGGCCACCGGAATAAAGTTGGAAACCCCCATGAATTTGAAGACAAAGCTATCCGCCGGCTGCTCATAAATCTCTTCGGGTGTCCCCACCTGCCGGATCCGGCCGGCCGCATCCATAATGGCAATCCGGTCGGAGAGGGCCAGGGCCACTTCCTGGTCGTGGGTGACGTAAAGAATAGTCACCCCGATCTCCTTCTGCAGCTCTTTAATCTCAAACCGCATCTCCTCCCGGAGTTTGGCGTCCAGGTTGTTCAAAGGCTCATCCAGCAGCAAAATCTGGGGTTTGGAGACCAACGCCCGGGCCAGGGCAATCCGTTGCTGCTGACCGCCGGAGAGCTGATAGGGAAGGCGTTCCTCCAGACCGGCCAAGCCCACCTGGGCGATGGCTTTCCTCGTCCGCTCCCGGGCTTCTTCTTTCTCGACCTTCTGGATATTCAGGGGATAGATCACATTTTCAAAAACGGTCATGTGGGGCCAGACCGCATAGTCCTGAAAGACCACCCCGATCTTCCGCTGCTCGGGAGGGAGGAAGATATTCCTGTGGGCACTACTGACTAGGGTGGAGCCGATAAAAATCTCGCCCGCGTTGGGGCGCTCAAAACCGGCAATTAACCGGAGAACCACCGTCTTCCCGCAGCCGGACGGCCCCAAAAAGGTCAGACACTCCCCATCTTTGATGGTGATATTAAAATTTTCGATTACTTTATGGCTGCCATAATGTTTACTGACGTCCACCAACCTAACTTCAGCCATCCATTAATCCCCGCCTTTGACATAATTTTCCTCCGTCATAAAAAAGTTGCACGTCCCTTTCCGCCGGTTGCACCAAAGGAACGTGCAACGACACCAGCCTTAACCCGACAGGTTATTATTTCGTCATGATCTTCGTAAACGTAGTGAGATCCGTTTTTACGATGGTCGAAGGTTATGTGGAAGAAAACGTCGCCCAGGCCGATGTCCTGATCGAACAGGAGATGGACTTTGATACGTTCATTGATTTTCACCGGGTGTCTTACTTTGTTGAACAGGGCTACCGGGCGGGGAATAAAGCCATGCCGCAGATCAAAGCGGCAATCCTGGCCTACGACCCGAATTTTGAATTTATCCCTCACCGGCAAGCCGGGTATGGCCCCGCCGAACTCCAGCGGATCCTGAAAGAAGCGGAACGGGCCGCCGCCCAAGTGCCGAAACGCTTTACCATCAAACCGGGGTTCTCCTTTGACCACGACTACAATTTCACTAAATTTGAGGTTAAGTTGACCAACGGTCCCTTCGGCCGGTTCGGGGTCGGCTACCGTTACGGCTTTGATGCGGACAACGGCGGGCATGAAGTCTTTTTTGACTGGGGGACAAAAAAAAGAGGCCATGCCGGCGTCTTTTTCCGGCAGAGCCCTAACCTGGATAAGCCTACTTACGGTATTAGCCTCAAAAGCCCTGAATTCAAGGAGTACGTTGTGGAAGCGGTCTACCTCTCCCAGGGGGACCGCGCCTGGCGGGCATCCCTGGGCAAAGACCCTGTTTTCGTTCTCCCCTGGGCCGTGACCGGACTGTCACTGGACCTGTTTGGCCTCCGCCAAAATGAAAAGAACCTTCCCCCCACCGAAAAGCTCATGCTCGGGATCCGCCCCGCAGTTAAGCTCTTCCCGTGGGGAGAAAGGCGCTTTCCTTTCTTCCCGGTCTTGGCCAGACCCTATTTCACCGCCGGAGTTACGGTCGTTTCCCCCCTTACCGCCTATCGCCCCCAGTTTACATATGAAGCCGGGATCGGCACTGATCTCCTGTTGTTCGGCCTCTACCCGAGTAGTTTTTCCGTGGGCGTACAGCTCGACAACGAGCACAAAATCCGCTGGCAAGTGGAGCTGGGCTATTGACCTTGCGCCACATCCGTGTGCAAATCTTGCCCGAACCGTTTGTCCTTGTCATCCCGGCTTTCGAAGGTTTAATAAAAGTTGAGGGTCCCCTCCCGCCGGACCTTTTTTTCTGTATAACCGAAGATTAATACCCCCAGTAAGAACCAGATTAGTGAAACCACAACAAAAAAGAACAAGTCGGACTTGGCGACCAACAATCCGGAAATAGACTGCCTGGCCAGGTTAATCCCGTTGGTTAAGGGAATAACTCTTCCCAGTCTGTCGGATAAAGATGTTTTGGTCAGGGTATCAGTCAAGAACATTAAAAGGATTCTAGATTTATAGTTTAACTCTTTAGCCAGGCCACGATTGGCATTATTTCTTAAAGGGGACTTAATCATGTCTTTTCAAGGATGGGACCGCGTCCAAATCGATACCAAAGAGGGGTTAAAAACGGCCGTCGCGCCGGTGATCGTCTCCGCCAGCCGGGCAACGGATATCCCGGCTTTTTATAGCGACTGGCTGATGCAGCGGCTCAAAGCCGGCTATGTCAAATGGATCAACCCCTTCAGCCGGCAGGACCAGTATGTATCCTTCACGAAAACGCGGGTGATTATCTTTTGGACGAAAAACGCCCAACCGCTGCTTCGCCACCTGCCAGCCCTGGACCGGATGGGGATCAACTATTACTTCCACTATACGGTCAACGACTACGCGGCGGAAGGGCTGGAACCCAATCTGCCCGGACTGGCCGCCCGGATCCAAACCTTCCGGCAGCTGGCCAAGGCGATCGGAAAGAAGAAAGTGATCTGGCGGTTCGACCCTTTGATCCTGGGCCAGGATTTAACCGTCGCGCGCCTCCTGGAAAAAGTGAAGCGCGTCGGGGACGCGCTCCATCCGTTTACGGAAAAACTGGTGATCAGTTTTGCCGACATCGCCCGGTACAAACGGGTCCAGCGCAATCTGATCAATGGTGGTTTTTCCGGCTACCGCGAATTCAACCCGCCCGAAATGCGGGCGCTCGCCGCCGGTCTTCAGGAAATGAACCAAAAGTGGGGCCTCCGGATCGCGACCTGTGCGGAGGAGATTGATCTTTCGCCTTACAGTATAACGCATAATAAATGCATCGACGATCAACTGCTGATCGAGCTCTTCCCCCATGATCAGGCCCTGATGAAGTTCCTTGGGCACGAACCGGCGCCGCCCGGTTTGTTCCCCGGCGCAACCGGGCGCGGCCGGCGGGCCGTCAACCTGAAGGACAAGGGGCAGCGCAAGGCGTGCGGCTGCATCGTCAGCAAAGACATCGGCCAGTACCACACCTGCCTGCATCTTTGTCAATACTGCTACGCCAACTATTCGGAAAAGATGGTGCGCAGGAACTATCAGGAGAAAAGGGACCCCAACGCTGAAAGCATTTTGCGCAACTAAACCCGCTCTTTTTTATTTCTCCTCTTTCCGGGCCAACTGAATGATCTGCTCCAATTGCTTCAGTAGTGCAGAAGGCGGCACCTCAGATTTCCTTCCGGTAGATCCGGTACGTCCGGTAGTGCTTGCCCCCGGCCCGTTCCACATCCCGGCGCATCCGGTCGTTTTCTTCCCCGATGGTCGAACCCTCGACCCAGCGGTAACGGGACTTCTTTACCGCCTCGAAGGTCCGGAGGAAGATGGCCGCCGAGACCCCTTTCCGGCGAAAATCGGGGACGACAAAGAGCACGAAAAAGCGGAGCCCGTCGATCTTCCTTTTCCAATACAGAAACTTAAGCCAGCCAAAGGGGAACAATCGCCCATTACGGAGATGAATCAAAACTTGATTGTAGTCGGGCAGGGTAATGTTAAAGCCAATGGGCCGCCCGTTGTGCCTGGCGATCAGGATAAACTCCGGGTCGGCCAGCGGCCGCAGGGTCTTGGCGATTTCCCGTAAGGCGTCCGTGTCGGGGGGAATCATATCCGGCCATTCTGCGGGCATCGCCTCGTCCAGGACCCGTTTGATATCGGCCAGTTCCTCTTCCAACCGGTTGAAGTTGATCGGTTCGACGGTAAACCCGTACCTTTCCATCGCATAGGCGACCGCTTCCGGTGTCCGCGGCACGTGAATGTCGAAGTAGTAGGCGAACAGGTCAATATGCTTGGTAAACCCGTACCGTTCAAAGAACTCCGGATAATAGGGGGGATTGTAGGAATTCATCAGGACGGGCGGGCGGCCAAAATCATTAAGTAAGAAGCCCCGGTAATCATCGCCATTGGTCGGGGAGACCGGCCCCCGGACCGCCGTCGCCCCGTTGGCGCGCAGGTAAGCACAGGCCGCATCCAACAAGGCGCGGGCGCACTCGTAATCCTCTATACATTCAAAGAGCGAGATATACCCTTCACATTTCCCTTTGGCCTCATTCGTCTTCTGGTCGATCCCGGCCAGTAAGCGCCCGACCGGTTTCCCGTCCCGTAAAGCCAAAAAAAGACGAAACGGTCCTGAGCGGAGAAAATGGTTCTGCTCCGGATCAAGGGTCTGCGCCAGATCGCGCCGGAGCGGCGGCACCCACGCCGGATTCCCCTTGTAAATCTGCCAGGCGAGATTGATGAAGGCCTTCCGGTCCTTCTTGGTTTCCACGGTACGGATGGTTATTGACATGATGATACCTCCAATGTTTTATCCCATGTGCTTATTAGCTTATTAGACTAATCCTTCGTACCAATTTGGTCATTGATTTCTCCCCAGATCCTCCTCCGCACCGGCGGCCGAAGTAGCCCGGGCGGCCAGTTCCTGGGTGATTCGCGCGTGGTAAGCGCGGTCAATGGGGAATTTAAGCAAAACCAGCACCCCGAGGCCGATCAATACAGCCGGTAACAACCCCAGCAGCAGCCGGATGGCAAGTAAGGCACCGGCACTCTGGGCGGTGTTTGGCACATAACCGGACCACTGCAAAACAAGGCCCACAATAAAAAGCGCACCCGAAGTGGCAAATTGCTGCATAAAGGTGACCAAACCGAAATAGATTCCCTCTTGCCGGTGGCCGGTGCGCAATTCATCATACTCGATGGTATCCGGAATGATCGAAAGAGGAATGATATGGGCGGCCGAAACACCAATCCCGGCTAAAGCAGCGATTAAATAGACCAGGTTACGCTGGCCGGGCTGGATGAAGATGGTCGCCAGCATGATCAAGGCCAAAAAGCCAAGGCCGACAAAATAAGAGCCTTTTTTGCCGAAACGTTCCGCATATTTAACCCAGAAGGGCAAGAAGACGGCCGCAACGATAAAGATAATGCCAAAAATAATATTACTGTTTTCCTCGCTGATTGCCAGCCAGTATTTTAAATAATAAATAAAGACGGCGGAGATGATATCAATTGCCACCCAGGTCAACAGGTACGTAATGAGGGCCAAAATATACGGCCGGTTGGCGAGAACCAGACGAAGCCCTTTTTTCAGCGGTAACCGTTCCTGCTTGACCGCCAACTTCTCCTCCGTCCCCACGAACGCAAAGAGGGGTAGCACGGCCAGGACAACACCAAGCGAAATCCCCATCACCCGGTACCCGTACCGCAGGTCCGGTGACAAGCCGAAATAATAGGAGGGTAAAAGCACGGCCGCCAGCCCGCCGATGATGGAAAAGAACATCCGGTAACCGTTCAGTTTGGTGCGCTCATCATAATCCCTGGTCATCTCCGGGGCCAGCGAGGAGTAGGGGACCGAAAGCAACGAAAAGAACGTAATAAAGGAGAAGATCGCCCCGAGAATGATCAGTGTCTGCCCCACCGGTGAAGCCACCTGGGGAATTTGCCAGATCAAACTGAACGCCAAGCCGAACGGGACCGCAAACCATAGTAAAAACGGCCGGCGCCGCCCCCACCGGGTTTTCGTCCGGTCGGAAACGTGACCAATCACCGGATCGATCAGGGCATCCCAAATCTTTGCCAATAAAAGCAATGTACCGGCCAACGCCGGTGGAAAGTTCACCACATCAGTGAGAAAGATCAGAAGGTAAAAGGCGGGAATCGTATAGGCGATACTAAATCCTAGGTCGGTAAGGCCGTACAGAAACTTGGAACGGAAGGAAAGCTTTTCGTGCATCTTAATCCCTCAATTCGATTTAATTTCACCTGAACATTCCACATTTTATGCCCACTCTCCTTCCCCCTCAGTTTAAAATCTTAAGCAACACGGGTGCTTATTACAAGCAACTCTACCGGGCCCGACTAGTACAAAACCGCCGGGACGATTTACGTCCCGGCGGTTTTTGCCAATTGGTTATTTTATCGTCAACTTACTTACCCATCTGCTTTTGGATCGTAAGTTAAATTTACTTGTCCACTGGTGTAAAGTACCAAGTAATAGTCATGTTTGTCTCCTTAACATCATACGCCCCCGTGGCGTACAATAGAGGGACTAAGGATACCTTCTCTATTTTGCTTCCGGTTAAAGTTTTCCCCACTGACGGAAGAGGCTGATCAACAATCCTGATCTCCTCAAACCCATAGCCGGGCCAGCTTTCCACCGGTTCGTTATCCTCATAAAGGACCATTTCTATTTCCGGAACGGTAAATCCATACAGCACAATAGTATAGGTCCCCGTCTCCTCGTCAATAGATAGATAGTCAAGCTGACTGGTCTCAGGAACAACCGCAAGATAGCCCTGCCATTTCACTTCGCAGTAGTCTTCCCGCTTTGGAAGCTGATCCGACCGATCGTGAATCGAACCTGAGACCTCAACTGCCTCATCGGTGCTGCTCCATGAGTCGTTAATTTTCACAGTAACATAGCCCTGCCAGGCCTCAACCTCGGTAAAAACCTCTACATCCACCACATGAACCTTAGTTTTTGCCGTTTTTGATGGATCCGCCTTACTGGAGGCAATAATGTCGAAGGTGCCAGGCTCGGTTGCCAGATAGAGACCATTCTCGTCAATCTCCCCGCCGGTGGCCGACCAGGACACGCGCTGATCGGAAAGGCCGGTCACCGTCGCCGTACACGTACGGTTGAATCGACAAGCCCTCTTCCGGAAGGGGTAAGGAACCTTCCAGCGCGAACAGATACCCAAAGCCCTCGATGAACTCCGGTTCTTTACCCAGCCGTTTCCGGTAGAAATCCGCAATTTGGTCAAGAGAATCATTGCTAATATTATGTTCTAAACTTAATCCTTCGTGTTGGTGAAGGATTGGATTACCACAATTTTCGGTAAGTACCTATTAATTCCTGCTGATGGGAATGATAAATCTTCCAACCGGTAAACCGGCTCACGAAGAAGGCAAGGGGGTTACCCTCCCACCCAGGGGCGGACCGGAATCCGGTGGGCCGCCAAGTATTCTTTAATCTCCCGAACCGAGTAATTACGCGGCATTAACGGGGAATAAAGCATGGAACTGATGATCGCCGCCGAAGCGCCGGTCTTCTGAAAGACCCCCCACCGTAAAGGGGACAAAAACGCAGCCGGCCACTTTCTTCACGGTTTCCAGATCAATGCTTCGCCGCTCGGCGCTGGCGTTGATATCATAAAAAATAATCTCGTCAATCTGCTCCCGGTAAACCCAGTCGGCGACGAGTTCCGCCGGGGCAATCGGAATATTATTCTGAAATTGGCGGGCCTTCGTCACCATCCCGTTTTGCATGTCAAAACAGGCAATGAGGCGTTTCGTCAGCATCAGGCTCACCCCCCGCCAGTAAGGCAAAATTCTTCAAAAGCTTTAAACCGGCCACGCCGCTTTTTTCCGCGTGAAACTGGGTGGCATAAAGGGAACCCCAGGCCAGCATCGAGCAGAACTCCCTGCCGTAGTGGGTGGTTGCCAGGACCACCTCTTCCGCCTCCGGGCGCACATAGTAAGAGTTGACGAAGTAAAAGAACTCCTTCTCCGGCAAACCGGCCAGGATAGGATCCCGCCGCCGGAAGGTCACCTCATTCCAACCCATCTGCGGAATCCGCACCGCGCCGTCGAACCTTTCCACCCGCCCTTTGAGCCAGCCCAGGCAGGGGGTGTCCCCTTCCGCGCTGTATTCCATCAAGATCTGCATCCCGATGCAGATCCCCAAAAACGGGGTTTTCTCCCCCAACACTTTCTCTTCCAGCGTGGGAATCAGCCGCAGCTCCCGCAAGGAGTCCATCGTCGCCCGGGCCGAGCCGACCCCCGGCAGGATGATCCCCGTCACCGGCCGCAACGCCTCCGGCGTGGAGATCAGTTCCGCCTCTATTTTTAACGCGCGGAGCGCATTAAGCACGCTCGGGGCATTTCCCGCTTTGTAATCAATCACCCCAATCATGGTTTCACCCCCGTTTCTTCTATCCGCTTATTCAACATCACCAGACCGGAGATCCGGCTTCCTCCTGAACCGTAAAGCCGGTTTCATGACGGCCGCCCGATTGCGGATCGCTGTGCACCGGTGCCGCCTTGATCAAAAAAGGGAGGCGGGGGCGCCGCCTCCCTTCCCTCGTCCCTCTATTCCACCGCCGTTCCCCTTACTCCACAGTCACGCTTTTCGCCAGGTTCCGCGGTTTATCCACATCACAGCCGCGGACTTTCGCCACATGGTAGGCGAACAACTGCAAAGGCACCACCGAGAGGATGGGCGTAAAGAAGGGGTGGGTTTTGGGGATATACAAGGCATAGTCCACGGATTTTTCCGTCTCGTAATCACCGGCGTTGACCAGGGCAACCACCGTCGCTTCCCTGGCTTTCACCTCTTTGATGTTGCTCAGCATCTTCTCGTAGAGGTCCGGCTGGGTGGCCAGCGCAAAGACGGGCACCCCTTCCTCGATCAGGGCCAGGGTGCCGTGCTTGAGCTCCCCGGCGGCATAAGCCTGGGCATTAATATAGGAGATCTCCTTCAGTTTCAAAGCACCCTCCATCGAACTGGGATAATCCAGCCCGCGCCCGATAAAGAAGATGCTCTCCTTGGCCTGAAAATCCTCGGCAAACTCTTTGATCTTGGTCTCCGTCGCCAAAGTCTTCTCCAATAAACGCGGAAGGAGATACATCTCGGCCAACAGCTGCTGCCGGAGACCGTCATCCAAAGTCCCCAGTACCTGCGCAAAGTAAATCCCAAGCAAGTAGAGGCTCAAGAGTTGGGTGGTATAGGCTTTGGTGGAGGCGACCGCAATCTCGGGCCCGGCCTGGGTAAGGATGACTTCATCCGCTTCCCGCGCCACTGAACTGCCGATCACGTTGGTGATCCCCAGCACTTTGGACCCATGGGTTTTCGACAGCCTTAAGGCGGCCAGCGTGTCGGCGGTCTCGCCCGATTGGGAGATGACAATCGTTAAGACCTCCGGCCCGATGATCGCCTGCCGGTACCGGTATTCGGAAGCCAGATCGACTTCGGCCGGGATCCGCAGGAGTTTTTCAAAGATATACTTGCCGACCATCCCGGCATGAAAGGCCGTCCCGCAGGCCACCAACTGAATCCGGCGGATGGCCGCCAGCTCTTCCCGCCCGATTTTGACCTCCGGTAAGACAACAACCCCTCTTTCCAGGTCAATCCGGCCGGCCATGGTTTCCTGGAGCGCTTGCGGCTGTTCATGAATCTCCTTGCGCATAAAATGTTCATAGCCGTTTTTTTCCGCGGTCACCGCGTCCCATTCCACCCGGAAGACTTCTTTGCCCACTGCGGTCCCGTCCGCCTTGGTAATACGCACTGTCGTGGCCGTTACCTCCGCCAGTTCATCGTCGTCCAGAATATAAATATCCCGGGTTTTATCGAGCAACGCCGGAATATCGGAGGCAACATAATTTTCGAAGGCACCCAGCCCGATCACCAAGGGACTGGACTTCCGCGCCACGACCAGCTTGTCGGGTTCATCCGCCGACAAAACCGCCAAGGCATAGGACCCCCGCAACCGGCCGACGGCATTCCGGACCGCCGCAAACAGGTCACCCTCGTAATAATCCTCGATCAAATGGGAGACTACCTCCGTGTCCGTCTCCGAGATAAAAATGTGCCCTCGTTTTTGCAATTGCTCCCGGAGTTCCTGGTAGTTTTCGATGATCCCGTTGTGGACGACGGCAATCCGTTGGTTACAATCCAGGTGGGGGTGGGCATTCCGCTCCGACGGGCGCCCGTGGGTCGCCCACCGGGTATGGCCAATCCCCGCTCCGCTCCGTTTACCGGTTTCCGTCAACATCTTCCGGAGGGTCGCGAGGCGCCCCGCCGTTTTGCAGGTTTTAATTCGCCCGTTCTGAATGGTGGCAATCCCAACCGAGTCATAGCCCCGGTATTCCAACTTCTCCAGCCCGTCCAGGATAATGGAGACGGTCTCCCCGGAGCCGACATAACCCATAATTCCGCACATTAATCTATTTAACCTCCAATACACAGTTGTCAAATGGGAATGACATAAAGAACAACAGCGCTTTTAACTTCTCCCTCCGCTGTTAGCTTGGGACAAGTTAAGCCTTATTTATAACATCAGCGCACTCTAGCCTAATTTACATTTTTTACCATCACTAGGCGACAAATAACGACTAAGCCACCCGAATCTTTTGTCCCGTCCATCACTGGAGGTTTTGTCAATTCTTTAACGGTCGTGGCCCAACCGGGGGTCACCCGCCGATTCTTCCGAGATCCCCCACCTCGTCAACTTGGCCGCTGCCAAGCCCTGGCGCTTCGTTAAATTTTTTATATCTTCATCTTTTACACCATCAAACACCTCCCACACAAGCTATATGAGTTTTTCCACCAACAATCACCTCCCATCTCCTTCGCTTTGGCCGGAGGGCCGCGAGGCGCCCCGCCTACCGCACAATAATCTCCTCCCTTTTTGCCCCGACCGAGATATATTTGACCGGTACCTCCAGCCACTCCTCAATATACTGGATATAGCGGCGGGCGTTCGCCGGTAACTGGGAATAGCTCCGCACCGCAGAAATGTCTTCTTCCCAACCGTCCAGCTCCACATAGACCGGCTTGGCTTTATAGAGCAATGGCGTGAGCGGGAAGGTGGTCACCACTTCCCCGTCGATCTCATAGCCAACACAAACTTTGAGCTTCTTTTCACTGGACAAGACATCCAGTTTAGTCAAGGCCAATTCGGTCGCCCCTTGCAGTTCGGCCCCATACTTGGTGGCCACCAAATCAAGGTAGCCGATGCGCCGCGGCCGTCCGGTCGCCGCTCCGTACTCGGCCCCGATCTGCCGCAGCCGGTCGCCGACCTCATCAAACAGTTCGGTGACAAAGGGTCCTTCCCCAACGCAGGTGGAATAGGCTTTCACCACCCCGATGATCCGCTCCACCGGCCGGTTAAACACTCCCGCCCCCACCGGCGCGAAAGCCGCCAAGGGGGAAGAGGAAGTGGTAAAGGGGTAGATGCCGTAATGAATATCCCGTAAGGCGCCAAGCTGTGCTTCAAGGAGAATCTTCTTCCCGGCTTTGACCGCTTGCCTTAAAAGGGTGGTGGTATCCGTGACCATGGGCTTCAGCTTTTCACCGTACTCGGCCAGCCACGCCAGGATCTCTTCCAGTTGATAACCCCGGCCGCCGTAGACCTTGGTCAGTTCGGCATTTTTCCACTCCAATACCGTGGCAAGCCTTTCCTTGAGATACGCGGGGTGGAACAATTCGCCGATCTGGATTCCTTTTTTCAGATACTTATCACCATAGACCGGAGCGATCCCGCGCACGGTGGAACCATATTTCTTACTGCCCAGCCGCTCCTCTTCCAACCGGTCCTGAGCCTGGTGGAAGGGGAAACAGATGATGGCCCGGTCGCTGATCTTCAAGTTATCGGCGTCAACCCGTACCCCTTTGGCCCGGACCCCCTCGATCTCCTTGACCAGATGTTCCAGATCAATGACCGTCCCGGTCCCCAGAATATTCAGCGTTCCCGGGTGAAAAATCCCCGAAGGTAGTAAGTTCAGGGCAAACTTCCCGTACTCGTTGATCACCGTATGACCGGCGTTGTTCCCGCCTTGGTAGCGGACGACAATCTGGTATTCTCCCGCCAGGTAATCAACGATGCGGCCCTTGCCTTCATCTCCCCAGTTCACACCAACAATCGCTGTAATGGACATTGACGAAACCTCCTCTGCACCCGTTTCCACAGTTAGATCTCCACCCGGCCGAGGGCCGACTGCATCCGTTCCAAAGCAGTACGCAAGCGGTCGGTCGGGGTCGTCAGGGAGATCCGGAAAAAGCCCTCGCCCCGCTCCCCGTAACCGCGCCCCGGAGTAATGATCACCTGCGCCTTTTCCAAAACCAGTTCGGCAAACTCCTCCGCCGTAAAGCCCTTCGGCGTCGGCACCCAGATGTAGATTCCGGCCTTGGGCGCGACCGGTCGCCACCCCATCGCCTCCAGGCCGGCGATGACCAGGTCCCGGCGTTCCTGATAAATCCGGCGCATCTGCTCCACACAGGTTTGGTCGCCGCGGAGCGCGGCAATGCCCGCTTCCTGAATTGCCTGGAAGACGCCGGAATCAACATTGGACTTAAAGCGGCCCAAGACTTCGACCGCCTCCCGGTTCCCGCACGCCCAGCCCAGGCGCCACCCCGTCATATTATAAGTCTTGGACAAGGAGTGAAATTCAATCCCCACTTCCTTCGCCCCCGGCGCCATCAGGAAGCTGGGCGGGCGGTAATCATCATATGCAATTTCGCTGTAGGCCGCGTCGTGACAGACCAAGATGTCAAATTCCCGGGCAAAGGCGACCACCTCGTTGAAGAAAGCGAGATCGGCCACCGCGCCGGTGGGGTTGTTGGGATAATTCAAGAACATCAGCTTCGCTTTTTTCGCCACGGCCGTCGGGATATCGGCCAAAACCGGTTTAAAACCGTTCTCCGCCGTTAACGGCATGTAATAAGCCGTCCCACCGGCCAGCATAGTACCGATCCCGTAGACCGGATAACCGGGATCCGGCACCAGGCTCACGTCACCGGGGTCCAAATAACAAAAGGGGATATGGGCGATTCCTTCCTTGGACCCGATCAGGGTGACCACCTCGGTCTTCGGGTCAAGCGCCACCCCGAAACGCCGTTGGTAAAAATCGGCCACCGCCTGCCGGAAACTTAATAAACCGACCGAACTCGGATACTGGTGGTTGGCCGGGTTCCGGAGGCTCGCCGTCATCGCGTCAACAATATGGGGCGGCGTCGGCAGATCCGGGTCCCCAATGCCCAAACTGATCAGATCGATCCCTTGGGCGCGCGCTTCGGCGATCTTCTGTTCAATCCGGGCAAAAAGATAAGGGGGCAGGGTTTGCATTTTGGTATTGACTTGCACCATCAAACTTCCCTTCCTTCCGTTCCGGCTTGCCAGTTTAAGTCCATCCGGCCGGTAAAGACCAGGGTGGCCGCCCCGGTCATGTAGACATGATCATCACTGGCCCACTCGATCAACAGGTCGCCCCCGGCCAGCTGCACGGTCACCCGGCGGCCCGTCAGGCCCATTAGCGCACAGGCGACGGCCGTCGCACAGGCACCGGTGCCGCACGCCAGCGTTTCGCCGACGCCCCGTTCCCAGACCCGCATAATCACGCGACCGGCATCAACCACGTCACAAACTCCACATTGGTCCTGGCCGGAAAGAGCGGGTGGGCCTCAATCAACGGCCCCCACTGCCGAACCGGAAAAGTGGCCGCCTCCTCAACCTCGATCACACAATGGGGGTTCCCCATCGAGACGGCGGTAAAGGTAAACTCCCGTTCCGCCACGATCAGTTTACCGCCCACCACCGGGCTTTCCGGTGAGCGGACCGGGATCTTCTCCGCGGCGAGCACCGGCCGGCCCATATCCACCCGCACCCCGGTGAGCCGGTCCCCCTCGGTCAACAGGGTCGCCTCCCGCGGCCCCCCCCAAAGTGCCGATCCGCATGCGGCGTTTCCGGCAAAGCCCCGTTTCCCAGGCATATTTGGCCACACAACGGATGGCGTTTCCGCACATCTCGGCCTCGCTGCCGTCCGCGTTGAAAATCCGCATGCGCAGGTCATATTCGGGGTCCGGTCCGATCAGGACCAGGCCGTCCGCGCCGATTCCCCAGTGGGGGGCACAAAGGCGCCGTGCCGCGTCCGCGTATTGCCCCGCCGGCAGATCCGCCTGCCCCTCCGGGACAATAATGAAATCATTGCCCAGACCGTGCATTTTCACAAATTCCATCGTCACAACATCCCCAGGTCAGATATTCCCCAGATACTGGTCGATCTCCCACTGGTGCACCTGGGTCCGGTAGACCTCCCACTCGATCAGCTTTGCTTTCATATAATGGTCAAAAGCGTGTTTACCCAGCATCTCCCGGATCAGCGCATCTCCGGCCAGACAGTCCAGGGCTTCCCGGAGGCTGCCGGGGAGGCTTCTAATCCCTAGCTTTTGCCTTTCGTCCGGACTTAACTCGTACGAGCTTTCCGGAATCGGTTTCCCGGGGTTCATCCGGTTTTGGATCCCGTCCAGGCCGGCTTTCAGCGCCGCCGCAATAATCAAATAGGGATTGGCCGCCGGGTCCGGTGAGCGGAATTCGACCCGCGCGGACGGCCCGCCGGCTCCCGGGATCCGGATTAAAGTGCTCCGGCCCCGGTCCGACCAGGTGATATCGACCGGCGCTTCGTAGCCCGGGACGAGACGCTTATAGGAATTGACCGTCGGATTGCCCAGCGCGCACAAGGCCGGCGCATGATGCATGAGACCGGCAATATAGTGCCGAGCGAGATCCGAAATCCCGAATTCACCTTCGGGGTCGGCAAAGACGTTAACCCCGTTTTGGTAGAGGGATTGATGCAGGTGCAACCCGGAACCGTTCTCCCCGAAGATCGGTTTCGGCATGAAGGTGGCGTGGAGGCCGTGTTTCTTCGCGATGACTTTAGTGACCAGCTTGAACGTCATAAAATTATCGGCCGCACTTAAAGCCTCGGTGAAATGCAGATCAATTTCATGCTGGCCGGGAGCGACTTCATGATGGGACGACTCGATCTCCAGACCCATCTCTTCCAGGGTAATCACGATGTCCCGCCGGGCGTCCTCCCCGCGGTCCAGGGGCGACAGGTCAAAATAGCTCCCGGTATCGATCGTCTCCTTGCGCGGCCGTCCCCGTTCGTCGGTTTCGAAGAGGAAAAACTCGGGCTCCGGTCCGACATACAGCGTATACCCCAACGCATTCGCTTCGGCTAGCACCTGACGGAGGATATAACGGGGGCAGCCGACAAAAGGCTCCCCGTCCGGGGTATAAACATCGCAGATCAGCCGGGCGACCGCGCCTCCTTCCTTGGGCCGCCAGGGGAAAATGGTGAATGTATCGGGATCGGGGCGCAGATACATATCGGACTCGTGGATCCGGGTAAATCCCTGAATCGAGGAGCCGTCAAAGATAATCCCTTCCGTAAACGCCCGTTCCAATTGGTTGATGGTAATCGCCAAGTTCTTGAAATTGCCCAAAATATCGGTAAACTGGAGCCGCACAAATCTCACATTAAGCTCGTGGGCCCTTTTGATCACTTCTTTTTGTTTGGAGTTGAGCATCGGCAAACCTCCTTATCACGATCGATCCCTATTTTAACCCAAAACTAACATGATGTAAAGTTTTTAAATATCAACCGGCCCAAACACCTCTTTTTAAGGCGGGGCGCACCCCCGGTGGAAAAGATTGTGTTATTTTCCCCAGGCTTGACGTTACTTTTAAAGTTTGTTAACATATGAAGAAAGGGTTGTTCAGAAGAGGAGAGGAGTGCACCATGGCCGATCAAGATCCAAACCAACCAACTTACTCCATCGGCGAAGTCCGGGAAAGAACCGGCTTAAGCAGCAGGCAAATCCGGTACTATGAAGCAATGGGGTTGATCGAATCCCTCCGGACCAACGGCAAACACCGCCGCTTCACGGAGGAGATGATCGACCGGCTGCTGACGATCAAAGAACTGCTCAAAGAAAAATCCAGCATCGAAGCGGTCCGCCAGGCTTTGCAACAACCCGGGGCCGGCCAGTCCGGTCTCCAGAAAAAAACGCCGGCTCTTCCGCGCTATCCTCAGATGAGCCGGCAAGGTTTAACCTCCCTCTACCCGGTTTCCAACCGGGCCGACCTCCTGGCCATGATCCAATGGCTGGAAGGGCAAAAAAAGATGAAAACCAACCAAGACCCCTGAGGAAACTCAGTGGTCTTTCTTTTCCTACGCCCGGCCGGCCGGTCACCCCTGCGCAAGTTTGGCCAACTCCTCTTCAAGCAAAACCTTAATCACCTGGGGATTGGCCTGGCCTTTGGTCTCCCGCATAATTTGGCCGATCAAAAACTGGGCGGCCTTTGTCTTTCCGTTCAGGTAGTCATGGACGGATTGGGGATAAGTTTGCAGCACTTGGGCGACGACCGCCCGCAGCCGGGCTTCATCCGAGATTTGCCGGATACCCTCTGCCCTAATGATCTCTTCCGGAGAAGCGCCGGTCCGGAAGACCTTTTCAAAAACGGTTTTCCCTTGGGAGACACTGATTTCTCCGGCATCGATCCGGCGCAGCAGATCGGCCAGGTGGGCCGGGTTGACGGCCAGCGCTTCCGGGGTCAACCCTTCCTCCCCCAGCAGCCGGAGCACTTCGCCCATGATCCAGTTGCTGGCCGCTTTCGGGCTGAAGTAAAACTTGAGGACGGCCTCGAAGAAATCCGCCAGGTGCTTGGAGCCGGTGATCAGATCGGCGTCATACTCCGGCAGCTTATACTCCTCGATAAACCGGCGTTTCTTCGCCTCGGGGAGCTCGGGCAGGGAAGCCGCGATCGCCGCCACGTAAGCCGGGTCCAGTTCGATCGGGACCAGGTCCGGGTCGGGGAAATACCGGTAATCCTGGGTCTCCTCCTTGCTCCGCAGGGGCAGCGTCCGCTGCTTCGCTTCCTCCCACTTTCTGGTCTCCTGTTTGACTGTTTTGCCCTCCGCCAGAAGTTCGCTCTGGCGTTCAATTTCATAGGCCAGCGCCCGGCCCAGCGCTTTAAAAGAGTTGATGTTCTTCAGTTCGGTCTTGGTCCCCAGGTGTTTTGCCCCGGCCGGTTTGAGCGAAATATTGGCGTCGCACCGCAAAGAACCCTCTTCCATTTTGCAGTCGGAGATCCCAAGGTACATCAGGATCCGGCGTAACTTCTCCAGAAACTCCACGGCTTCCTCCGGGGTGGCCAGATCCGGAGCCGTCACAATTTCGATCAGGGGGACTCCCGCCCGGTTGTAGTCCACCAGGGAATAACCTTCCCCCTCCGGACTATGGATAAGTTTGCCGGCGTCTTCCTCAATATGGATCCGGGTGATCCGGATCGTTTTCCCGCTGGCCAACCGTAAAAACCCGTCCCGGCAGAGGGGCAGATCATACTGGGAAATCTGGTAAGCCTTTGGCAAGTCGGGGTAGAAATAGTTTTTCCGGTCCAGCTTGCTATAGTCCGCAATCCGGCAATTTAAGGCCAACCCCGCCCGGAGGCAGTACTCGACCACTTTTTCATTGAGGACCGGCAGCGCCCCGGGCAGCCCCAGACAGACGGGGCAGGTCTGAGTGTTGGGCTCCGCCCCGTACTTCGTGGCGCATCCGCAAAAAATCTTCGTGGCGGTGGCGAGCTCCGCATGCACCTCCAGGCCGATCACCGCCTCAAACTTCATCCGGGCTCCCCCCTTCCTGCTCCGCACGGTCGTGTCCGGTTCCGCACGGCCGTGCCCGGTGATGACCGGTCACCTTTTGGTACTGGTGGGCAATGTTCAAAATGGTCGTCTCGGCAAACGGCCGGCCGATAATCTGCAACCCCACCGGCAACCCCCGGGCGAAGCCGCAAGGAATGGAAAGGGCGGGCAGGCCGGCAATGTTCACCGGGACGGTACAAACATCGGACATGTACATCGCCAGGGGATCGGTGAGCCTTTCCCCCAGCCGGAACGGGAGCGTCGGCGAAGTGGGGGTCACGATCGCGTCCACCACCCGGAACGCCTCCGCGAATTCCCGGCAGATCAAGGTCCTGACCTGTTGGGCTTTTTGGTAATAGGCCTCGTAATACCCGGCGCTCAGCGCATAGGTGCCGAGCATAATCCGGCGTTTGACCTCCGGCCCAAACCCCTCGGCCCTGGTCCGGGTATAGTAGGCGGCCAGATCCTCCCGGCCCGCCGCCGCCCGCCCGTAGCGAATCCCGTCGTACCTGCCCAGATTGGAACTGGCCTCCGCCGAAGAGATCAGATAGTAGACCGGAAGGGCGTACTCGGTCATTTTTAAGGAAATTTCCACAACCCGGGCGCCCAGATCTTCCAGTTGGGCGACCGCTGCCATGACAATCCGTCCGACCTCCGTGTCCACGCCCTCCCCGAAATACTCCCGGGGCAGGCCGATCGTCCGCCCGGTAAGTTCCCGATCCAATTCTTGTGTGTAATCCACCGGCGTACCCCGGACGGAAGTGGAATCCAACGGGTCAAAGCCGGCCATGGCCGAGAGCATTAAGGCACAATCCTCCGCATCCTTGGTGAGCGGGCCAATCTGGTCAAAGGAAGAGGCGAAAGCGACCAGCCCGTAACGGGAAACCAACCCGTAGGTCGGTTTCAGGCCGGTCACCCCGCAAAAGGCCGCCGGTTGGCGGATCGAGCCCCCGGTGTCGGAGCCGAGGGCGGCAATGGCTTCACCGGCCGCCACCGCCGCGGCCGAACCGCCGCTCGAACCACCCGGCACCAGCCGGGGGTCCCAGGGGTTTTTCGTCGGTTTGACCGCCGAGTTCTCGGTGGAAGAACCCATGGCAAACTCGTCCATATTGGTCCGGCCGAGGATCAGCGCGCCCTGGTCCATAAGTTTCTGCACCGCCGTCGCCGTATAGGGCGGCACATATCCCTGCAAGATCCGGGAGGCACAAGTCGTCTCCTTTCCCGCCTGACAGAGATTGTCCTTGATCGCCACGGGAATCCCGTCCAGGACCCCCAAAGCGTTGCCCGTTTTGATCCGGTCGTCGGCCGCCCGGGCGGCCGCAAAGGCCGCTTCCAAATCCAACGCCAGGTAAGCGCCGAGGTTCTCCTCTGCTTCCTCGATTCTCTTGACCACCGAGGACAGGACCATCGAGGGCAAAACCTCTTTCCGCGTGAAGAGGTCTTTAATTTCATGCAGCGTCAAATCGCAAAGTTCCATCCCCGCGCCTCCTATTCCATAATCAGCGGCGCCACGAAGCTGCCATCCTTCGCTGCGCCGGCGTTACGCAACACTTCCGTCCTGGGCAGAGAAGGTTTAACCTCATCGGCCCGGAAACGGTTCTTCACTTTCTGGACATGGGCAGTCGGCGGAACACCGGTGGTATCCACCTCGTTCAGCTTGGCAAAGGCCTCTAAAATCCGGTTGAATTCCCCGGCCAACTGCCGGAGTTCGGCTTCGGAAAACGCCAGCCGGGCCAGTTCCGCCACCCGGCGGACTTCGTCTTCGCTAACCCGCATCTCAACTCCGCTCCTTTCTTCCTTCCTTTGCTTAATAAAGTTGCGTTGGCGATCCCCTTACGGGATAACCCGCTCCACATCCCGCGGGAAAAGGCTGGCTTCCCGAATATTCGCCAAGTTCAAAAGCTGCATGGTCAAGCGTTCGCAGCCGATGGCAAAGCCGCCATGGGGCGGGACGCCGTATTTGAAAGTATCCAAGTAGAATCCGAAATCTTCCGGATTCAGCCCAAAAGCCTGCATCTTGTCGTAGAGCATGCGGTAACGGTGGATCCGCTGCCCGCCGGTGGTAATCTCCAACCCTTTGTATAACAGATCAAAACTCTTGGTGAGGGCCGGCTCATCCTCCATCGGCATGGCATAAACCGGCCGTTTCGCCACGGGAAAGGCGGTCAGAAAGAGAAAGTCGCTGCCGGTTTTCTCCTTGATATACCGGCCAAGCAGTTTCTCCGCTTCGGCATCGATCTGCCCGGCGGGCAATCTTTTGCCGTATTCCTTCTGGAGGAGCGCCTGCGCTTCACGGACGGAGAGTCTGGGGATCTCCCCGGGGTCGGCGAGTTCCACGCCGTGTTGGGCCAGTTCCTCACCGCAGGTCTCCGGCAGGACAGAGAAGAGATAACGCAAAAATTCATTCTCGATCGCCATTAGATCATTCTCATCCCGGATAAAGCCCATTTCCACGTCCAGGCTGATATACTCGTTCAGGTGGCGGGTCGTGTTGTGCAACTCCGCCCGGTAGGCGTGGCCGACCTCAAAGACCCGTTCATACCCGGCCGCAACCATCATCTGTTTGTAAAACTGCGGGCTTTGGGCAAGATAAGCCCGCTTTTTAAAGTACTTGACCGGGAACATCTCCGCCCCGCCTTCCGCCCCCTCGGCCACGATCTTCGGCGTCTGGATTTCGGTAAACCCCCGGGCCCGGAAAAAGTCGCGGAAGGCCCGGATGATCTCCTGCTGGACAAGGAAGATCCCGTGCACCAAGGGACTCCTCAGGCTCAACACCCGGTGGTTGAGGATGGTGTCCAGTCCTTCCTTAATTTCCTTGGCGTTCACGGCCAGGGGTAAATGGTCGTACTCCACTTCCGAGATTACTTCCACCTTCGCCTCTTGGATCTCTACTTTACCTGGGGCTTTGTCGTTAGCCACCACCTTCCCCTCGACCGTCACCACCGTTTCCAGGCGCAGTTCCGGATGGTCCTTCCCCTCCAGCACCACCTGGATCAACCCGCTCCGGTCCCGGAGGAGCAAAAAGGTCAGGTTCCCCAGATCGCGGAGGCGGTGCACCCAACCGCACAGCCGGATCCTGCAGCCGGCCTTTTGCCGGGCTTCTTTCGCCAAAGTTCTCTCCATGCACAGTCCTCCTTTCTCCCCATTGGTATAAAAAAAGTCCCGTCCCTTGCGGGACGAGACTTTGCTCGCGGTGCCACCCATCTTAACCGTATCCGGTTCACTCGTTTCCACAGTCCGCACCTCCATTGCGAACTGCCCCTTCTTTTAACGGTGAAGGTTCCGTCCACGTCTACTCCGCCCGCCTGCCAAAAAGGCGCCGTTTCGGGTGGCTGCTCAGGGGTGTTCTTCCTCACCGCCCACCTATCCGGTTTCCACCCGCCCGGACTCTCTTTCAGGTGTGCCGCGGTGAGTACTCCTCCTCATCCTCGCTTTTTCCCAAGGCTAAATTTTATAAAAATATACCCAAAAACAACCATTTTGTCAACCATAAGATGACCCGCGGTTCCAAAACGTGGGTTACCAGGTTCAAGGGAGCGGTGCCCGCGGGGGCGGGGTCAGTTTGTGCCGGTTCTCCTCCCGGCGCTTCTCCACAAAGGCCCGGACCGCCGGATCCCCGCCGTTGCCGTACAAAACGGCTTCCAACGCTTGATAACTATACCCCAGCTCCCCTTCGTCGGTTTGCCCGGGCAGCAAGCCGGCGCTGGGCGCTTTGGCAACAATGGCGTCCGGTATTTTCAGATGGCGCGCAAGTCCGTAGACATCCGCTTTCGCAAGATTGCCCAGCGGTAAAAGGTCAACCCCGCCGTCCCCGTATTTGGTAAAATAGCCCAAAGCCAACTCGGTGGCGTTGCCGGTCCCGACGACCAAATAGTTATACTCGTTGGCCATATAATACAAGGCGGTCATCCGCAAACGTGCTTTCAGGTTGGCCACGGCCAAGGGGGAACTTTCCTGCCCTCCCCAACCGCTCACTTCCTCCAGTAATTGTTCGAAGACACCGGAAAGCTCAATCACGCGGACGGGAATCTTGTATTCCCGGGCCACCATTCGCGCATCCATCACATCCTTGGGGTCACTCTTAATCGGGAGGATTAAGCCCAGGGTCGATTCGGGACAAGCCGCCTTGCAAAGCACGGCCGTAACCGCCGAATCAACCCCGCCGCTTATCCCCACCACTAAACCTTTGGCGTTGGCCGCAGCCACCGCCGCCCGGAGCCAAGCCACTATTTTTTCGTAAACCGCCGCGTAGTCCATCGGGTTCCTCCTATTTGGCAAATACTCTCGTCGTTGATACCAGCTCTAGCGGTCAAACAACCTGAATCGCCTTTAAGGCTTTCCTGGTCATTAATAGATTTACCCGGCCGGCCCGGTTAATAGACCTGTAAATACCGTTTTATTTCCCAATCGTGCACTTGCGTCCGGTATTCGTCCCATTCCAGTTCTTTGGCCCGGAGATAGTTGGTGTAAACATGCTCGCCGAGGGTCTCCCGGAGCAGCGGATCCCGCTCCAGATAATCCAGGGCTTCCCTCAGGCTGCCCGGCAGACTTTCAATCCCCGCGGCCTGCCGCTCGGCGGCCGTCATTTCAAAGATGTTATTAAACCGCTGCGGACCCGGGTCAATCTTGTTCTTGATGCCGTCCAGGCCGGCTTTGAGGATCACCGCCAAGGCCAGATAGGGGTTGGCCGTGGGGTCGGGGTTGCGCAGCTCGATCCTGGTCCCGAGTCCCCGGGCGGCCGGGATCCGGATCAGCGCACTCCGGTTCTTGGCCGACCAGGAAAGATAAACCGGAGCTTCATACCCGGGCACCAGCCGTTTATAGGAGTTGACACAAGGGTTGGTTACGGCCGCCAAGGCCTTGGCATGGGCCAGGATTCCCCCGATATAATGGAGGGCGAGCTCGCTCAAGCCCAACTCATTCTCCGGATCGTAGAACAGATTGGTCTCCCCCCGGAACAAGGACTGGTGAAGGTGCATCCCGGAACCGTTCTGGCCGTAAACAGGTTTCGGCATAAAGGTGGCGCACAATCCGAAGCGCTGCGCAATGATTTTGGTCACAAACCGGAAGGTGACAATGTTATCGGCCGTCGTCAGGGCATTTGTGTACTTAAAATCAATCTCGTGCTGACTGGGAGCGACCTCATGATGGGAGGTTTCAATCTTGAAGCCCATGGCCTCCAAAGCCAGCACAATCTCCCGCCGGGCTTCTTCCCCCCGGTCGGCCGGGGCCAGGTCGAAATACCCGGCATGATCGTGCACCTTGACCAGCGGGTAGCCCTCCTCGTCGGTTTCAAAGAGGAAAAACTCCGGCTCCGGCCCGACTTTAAGCTCATACCCCAGGGCTTCCGCTTCGGCCAATGCTCTCCGGAGGATCCCCCGGGGACAACCGGCGAAGGGCCGCCCTTCCGCATCATAAACATCACAGATCAACCGGGCGACCGCCTCCCCCTGCGGTGACCAGGGAAACAAGGTATAAGTGTCATAATCCGGTTTTAAATACATGTCGGATTCTTGAATCCGGACAAAACCTTCAATCGACGAGCCGTCAAACATGATTTTCCCGTCCAACGCATCTTCCAATTGGTCGACGGTGATCGCCACGTTTTTGACGATCCCTAGAATATCGGTGAATTGCAAGCGGACAAACTTCACCTTTTGCTCTTCCGCCATCTTTAAAATCTGTTTTTTGGTCAAACCAGCCATTTTACTCCCCCGTCTCTTTTATGTGTCATTTTAATGAAGGGATCTTAACACTATACCACTGCTTTGTCAATTGGTAATGTAAGATTTTACGAAATATATATCGTATTCGTGTTAGATTTTCCTCGCTTCTATGCCGAGTGATCATACAGGTGGGCATAGGGTCTGGCCCCCCGTGGCGTCAGGCGGCTGAACGCCTCCCGGTACAAAGCGGTACAATCCAGGTTCAACCCGGCGGCAAATTGGTCGATCCAACTCCGGAGCGCGGGGGATTCTTCCGGCGTCGTTAGTTCCACCTGCACTTGCCCGCGGATCTGCCAGGCGGGAACCCGGCCCCGGATATAGATCACACCCCCGTGCATCCCACTGGCCAGATAATTACCGGTCAGCGGGTTGGCCGCTTCCCGTTCCCGGGGCAGCGGGTGGTTCAACCCCAAAACCACGATCGTGCCCCCGGCCATGTACTCGCCAAGAAAATCCCCGGTCTTACCCCCGATGATTAAAACCGCCGGACTGTGCGCGCCGCTTTTCATGTGGATCCCCACCCGCCAGCCGGCATTCCCGCGAATGAGGATTTTCCCGCCGCGCATCGCGTACCCGACAATGTCCCCCGCCGACCCCCGGACGACGATCGTCCCGCCGGACATGGTATTGCCGGCGCCGGCCTGTTTAACGCCCAGTTGATCCAGTTCGTTTTGGGGCAGACCGACGCCCCGCAGTTGCAGGCGGTTCCCCCGCAAACTCTCCAAGGCGTTAATCCCCATTGCCCCCATAAACTCCTTAATCTCATGCTGCCAGGCGGTCAGCAGATTGACCAGCCGCGCCGCCCCCCATTCCGGATCCAGCCGCCGGGTGAGAGCGGGGTCCTGGGTGGCAATCCCCCAACTGCACCGCCCGGTGTAACACTTTTGGCACAGGTGGCAGCCCAGGGCAAGCAGGGCGGCGGTCCCAAGATAAACGGCGTCGGCACCCAGGCAGACAATCTTTAACAGGTCGGCACTGGACCGGATCCCCCCGCTCGCCACCAAAGAAACCTGTTCCCGGAGGCCTTCTTCCCGCAGGCGCCGGTCGACCACGGCGACGGCCAGTTCAACCGGGAGCCCGATGTGGTCCCGGATCAACTTGGGTGCCGCACCGGTGCCGCCCCGCAGGCCGTCAAGGACAACGATGTCCGCCCCCGCCCGGGCGATCCCGCTGGCGATCGCCGCCACATTATGGACCGCCGCGATCTTCACGGCCACGGGTTTCCGGTAATCCGTCGCCTCTTTCAGGGTGGTAATCAACTGGCGCAGATCCTCGATGGAATAAATGTCATGGTGGGGCGCGGGTGAAATGGCATCCGCCCCGGCGGGGATCCCCCGGGTCCGGGCAATCTCCTCATTCACCTTTTCCCCGGGCAGGTGCCCGCCGATCCCCGGCTTCGCCCCCTGCCCGATCTTAATCTCAATGATCCGCCCGGCCTCCAGGTAAGCGCTGTCCACCCCGAACCGCCCGGAGGCGACCTGCACGATCATGTGCTCCCGGTAGGGGGCAAGTGCGGCATGCATCCCCCCCTCCCCGGTATTGAACATGATCCCCAGCTGCTTTGCCGCTTGCGCCAGGGCCAGCACCGCATTTTTACTGATCGACCCGAAGGACATGGCGGCAAACATCACCGGCATCTCCAGCCGCACCGCGGGCGGGAGCGGGCCGGCCAGCTTTTCCTCGCCCGGCGGCCCGGTAAGGCTCAACTCCTCGGGTTTGCGCCCCAAAAAGGTCCGGATCTCCATCGGTTCCCGCAAGGGGTCAATCGAAGGGTTGGTAACCTGACTGGCATTGAGAAGAAGATGGTCAAAGTAGACCGGGTAACTCCGGTCACAACCCATCCCGGTCAGGATCGACCCGCCGCTCTCCGCCTGACGCCAGATTTCCCGTAACCGGCTCCCCGGCCAGTAGGCGTTCTCCCGGCCGATACTGTCGTTGGCCTTGATCCGTAAAGCGCCGGCCGGGCACATCACGACGCACCGTTGACAATTGACACAGCGCTGGTCATTGGCGCTTAAGCCGCCCTCCGGCTCCTCCGCATGGACGCCAAACCCGCACTGGCGGACACAGGCTTTACACTTGGTACAACGCCCTTCATCCCGGAGGACAAAAAACTCGGGAGGAATTAAGCTACGTGGCATGCACTCTCCTCCTCCGCCTGGCAAATCAAGGCTTCCCCGGCGGGCAAAGACCAGACCGCCTCCACCTGCGGACAAACCTGACGGACGGCCGCCTCTTCGCTGGCCAAATAGAGGTCAGCCCCGCTGGTCCCCGCCACCAGGGAGCGCAGCTTCAACCGGTCGTTAAGCGCCAGCAACCCGCCGGGGAAAGCGACAATGATTGAGAAAGGCCCGTTCATCAAAAGCCCTCCATAAACCCGGCGTAAAGCGGTGTAAAGCTCCCGTTGGGACTCGCCCATCCGTTCCAGTTCGGTCCAGTGGGGTGGGGCCAACACCTTCGCCACCAGAGGCCAGGACAGGTTTTGCCGGCGCAAATGGTGAATGGCGTAAGCCAGCACTTCCGTATCGGTCCGCAGGCTCAGCTCGTAACCGAAATTCTCCAGCACGCTCTTATTGGTCCCATAGGAAGACAACTCCCCGTTATGGACCACCGCGATCTCCCCCAGACTGAACGGATGGGCCCCGCCCCACCAGCCGGGGGTGTTGGTCGGGAAACGGCCGTGCCCAATCCAACTGTACCCCCGGTACTGGTCGATCCGGTAAAACTCGGCGATCTCTTCCGGATACCCGACCCCTTTAAAGACCCCCAGGTCCTGGCCGCAGGACATGACGGAAGCCCGGGGGGCCAGCCGGTTTATCCGCATCGTCGTCGTCAATATTAGTTCCTCAATGGCGTTTTCGCGGTCCGGCCGCACGGGGGTACAAAAATAACGCCAGAGGAGCGGGGCCTTTTTATAACGTCCGGTCCGTCTGACCGGAATTTCATGCTGTTCATTGATCTTAAAGGACCGGGCCAGGAGCGTCGTCACCTCTTCCCGGGTCCGGTCGTCCGCCAGGATCACATGAAATGCATAGGCTTTCCGGTATTCCGGGTAAATCCCGTAGGCGGCATAACCGGCGCCCAGGCCGTTGCTCCGTTCGTGCATCACCGCCATCATCTCCGCAATCGTCCGGCCGTTCACCCGTTCCCCGGCTTTGTTGATGAATCCGGCCACCGCACACCCGGACGGGATCCGGATCTGCCCTTCGTAGCATTGCTGATCATCATCGCGCCGCGTCTCCATTAATCCCACCCCACAAACTAAATTCTCATCCGTTGTAAAGAATTTACCACCATCTTAACTCATATCTTACATCATGTAAAGTATTATCGTGTAAGTATACACGTACACATGATTATTATGCCTTTGTGGGCAGTTGCTGCGTGGTGATGTCAATTTTTATAGTTTTAGCGTCACATTTCGCGTGCATCTTCATATAAATAAGCTGAACGGGGAGGAAGAAAAGCCGGGAAAGTACCACCTTCCCCCGCATCCGCCCGTAAACACCGCCTTGAAGAAAGCCAAACGGGTTAAACAAACATTTCAAGCGGGATAAACAGAACATAAAAAAACTGAGAAAGAAGGGGAGTTTCATGTGTGGGATTGCCGGTTGGGTCGACTGGGATCTGGATTTCACCAAGGAAAACAGGGAAAGGAAACAGATTATGGCGCGGATGGCCGCGGTGCAGGCCCACCGGGGTCCCGATGCTGAAGGGGAATGGTTTACCAAACACGCCTATTTGGTCCACCGCCGGTTGATCGTAATTGATCCGGCCGGCGGCACACAGCCAATGGTCAAAACCGTTCAGGGACCCTGCTGGACCGGAAAGACCGGATGAGCATGTACACCGGGCTGGAGATCCGGGTGCCCTTCTGCGACCACCGCCTGGTCGAATATGTCTACAACATCCCCTGGGCCTTAAAGAACTACCACGGAAAACGCAAAGGGATTCTCCGGGCCGCCCTCCAAGGACTGCTCCCCGAAGACGTCCGCAACCGCCCGAAAAACCCCTATCCAAAGACCTTTCACCCGGACTTTTTTGAGGCCAGCCGGCAACTAATCCTGGACCTGCTGGGCAAGCCCGGCGCTCCCCTGTTCCACCTGGTGGACCCCTCTGCCCTACGGCAACTCGCCGCGCACCCGGAAGAGATGAGTAAACCCTGGTTCGGCCAGCTGATGCGCCTCCCGCAACTCTTTATCTATCTGGTGCAGTTAAATATGTGGCTGGAAAAATATCGTGTCAGATTAAGGGTATAAAAAAGGGCGTTGCTCCGCCTCCGGGCGGAACAACGCCGTTGGTTTCTTCCGGTAGTTGCTCAGTTTTTGCCCCTGATTTCCGGTGTTTTGCTTGGATCAGTCCTCTCCGCAGCGCAGGAGGTCATGAAAATACCGGTGGAGTCTGAGGTCCCCGGTTAATTCCGGGTGAAAAGCGCCGGCCAGGATTTTCCCCTGCCGGGCCAGGACAATCTTCCCGTCCAAAGTCGCCAGCACTTCCACCTGCCGGCCGGGATTGATCAAATAAGGCGCCCGGATAAACACGGCCGGAAAGGGTTGTTCGCCCAAAACCGGGACCGCCAGCTCGGTTTCGAAACTGTCAACCTGCCGGCCAAAAGCGTTTCTGACCACTTCGCATTCGATCAAGCCGAGCCGCGGTTCGTTGTCGCCGGCCCGTCCCTTCGCCAGCAGAATCATCCCGGTGCAGGTCCCGAAGATCCCCATCCCCGCTTGCGCCCGTTCACGGACGGCGTCCCATAACTGGAAGCGTTTCAGCAGTTTGCCGACGGTCGTGCTTTCACCACCGGGGATCACTAAACCGTCCAGCCCGGCCAGGTCTTCCCTTCCTTTAACCGTTACGGTCTCCGCGCCGCAGGCCTGTAACGCCCAGACATGTTCCCGCACGGCGCCCTGTAAGGCCAAGACACCTATTTTCATCCGAATCCATCCTTTTTCTCCCTTTTTACCAGTTTACCAGCCGCGCCCGGCCATCCGGTCCCCGCTCGCCAGCCCGGCCACCGCCACCCCGCGCATGGCTCCGCCTAAACCGCGGGACAGCTTCGCAAGCAGCTCGGGGTCGTTAAAACCGGCCGTGGCATCGACAATTGCTTTGGCGCGGGCCGCCGGATTTTCCGATTTGAAGATCCCGGAACCGACAAAGACGCCGTCGCACCCCAACTGCATCATCAAGGCCGCGTCGGCCGGGGTGGCCACCCCGCCGGCCGCAAAATTGACCACCGGTAACCGGCCCAGGTTCTTCGTTTCCAGAACCAGTTCCACCGGGACCCGCATTTCGGCGGCCAACTTCTGAATTTCTTCCTCCGAAGCCGATTTTAAGGCTGCGATTTCGGCGTTTACGATCCGGACATGCTTCACCGCTTCCACAATGTCGCCGGTCCCGGCCTCGCCCTTGGTCCGGATCATCGCCGCCCCTTCGTTAATCCGGCGCAAGGCCTCGCCCAGGTTCCGCGCCCCGCAGACAAAGGGCACCTTGAACTTGCTTTTGTCAATATGATACCGGTCGTCCGCCGGGGTCAGGACTTCACTTTCGTCAATAAAGTCAACCCCCAAGGCCTCCAGGATTTGCGCTTCCACAAAGTGGCCAATCCGCACTTTGGCCATGACCGGAATGGTCACCGCCTCCATGATCCGGATAATGATTTCCGGGTCGGACATGAACCAAATACATGGCCGGCCAATTCAGATCTTGCCTTGAAAGACCGTATCAGTATCCCGGCATAAGTATTGCACGGCCCTCCGTCCCGTTTCCGCCGCAATGGGCAGCCCGCCGGGAATGACCAGACGCTGACCGGCAAAATAGACATTTTTGATGCTCGCGGGTTTGGAAGGATAGCTCTCCATCTTGTTCCCCTTTTCCAGGATTGACATCCACGAGCCTTTATAGGAATGCAAATACCGTTCATAGGTCAGCGGCGTGGCCACATCCCACACGGCGATCTTCCCGGCCGTCTGTGGAATCTTTTTGTTCAGGATCCGGATGAAGGCCTCGGCCAGCTTTTGCTTTTCCGCTTCATAAGTCCCCTTTTCCTTGCAGGCCTTCCAGAAATCATAGCTGTCGCCCAGGATCCCCGAGGTGATGGCGGTGCATCCTTCCGGAGCATAGCCTTGATAGCCGGCGTAATTGTAGATGGAAACAACCGGGGAGACCAAATCCCCGCAGCGGAGCGGCTCATCGGCGACGAAGGTTATATTCTCCGGCAGGCCGGACAAATCCGTCTCCACCCCCACCCCAATGAAGGTGATCAGCATGGGTTTGGTGTTTGCCCGCAGCTTTTCCGCCCACGGTTCACGCAGCGGAGGATCAAATAACTCATCGATCGCCGCCCGCGTATCCTGGGTAATGATCACCGCATCGGCCGGAATGTGTTCCCCGTCCACGATGACGCCGGTCGCCACCCCATTTTCCACCGGTACTTTGCTTACCGTTTTTCCGTATTGAATCTTACCACCCAACGCGGCAAAGCGTTTGGCCATCCGGTTGGCCATACCGAGGGAGCCGCCTTCGGGATAACCGCCGTCACCGGAGACAAAAGTGGCAATGGTAAAAATCAAGGCGCTGGCGTTGTTCTCGGCCCCTACGATATTTTCCAGTAATCCCTGTAAAAGCGGACTTTTAAACCGCCGGGCAAATTCCCCTGCTGTTTGCCTGGTATAAAAGGGAAGGCGGGGCAGGACAGGCAACATCCCCAAAAGCGCCGATAAAGGAAGAATAGTCTTTTCCTTAACCTTGACATTCTTGATATCCAAAAGGGGCATCTTCATCTTGGTGAACTTCTTTATATCCTTGCACAATTTGATAATTTCCTTCCAGTCTTCCGGCGCGATCGCCAAAAAATGCTGACGAAGCTTATCAAGATCCCGGTACAGACATGCCCGCCGGCCGTTGTCCTCAAAAACATAAAAAGGATCACGGTTATGAATCCTGACACTGTCATCCAAAGCGCCCACTTCCCGCCAGAGCTTGTGAAGGGGAGTCTCGGGCGAAGAACCGGTCAGCCAGTGCATCCCGCCCTCGAATAAATAGCCCTTCCTGCGCCAACTGGTGCTGGCACCCCCCGGGATGGTATGACTTTCGTAAATCGTAACATCAAACCCGCTTTGCAAGGCGTAAATCCCGGCAGTCAGCCCGGCAATGCCCGCGCCGACGATAATAACTTTCACTCCCATCTCCCTCCTTCTCCGCTCATCAGTTAAGCGCTCCGGCCGTTTTGGGTTCCGCGGTTGGGCGTAGGCGCTCACTCAGGCGCCGTCCTAATTTTGATTTCATCCACTAACCTCCTTATTTTTTTAAAAAAACATGCGTTTACCAATAGGAGGTCTTTTCTACATTAACAAAAAATTCCCTGCTTTTGGCAGGGAAAGAGCGGCTGCTGTTTAGCTATGCCCCAGTTAACCGGGGGTAAATTTAAACAAAATAGCCTTCCCTTTGCAAAATGGCAATCGCCTCTTCAATTTTTTCTTTAGTAAACTTCTCCCCTTTAATCTTTCTTACGCCCTCAACCAGACTGTCTTGGTCCCACGGTACACCGTTAACTTTAAGCTGCTGCGCCACATAATCGGTGGTCGTAATTATCTCGAGATCGTAAGCGGATTTAGCGGCAAATTTCGTGATTACATCTTCAATCAGGCGGAATTCTTTTTCTTCAAAAGACTCTATTTCCTCTTCCCCAATTAAACCACTGTTTTCCACCAAAGAAATCTGATGAGTCATTCCTTCATGCTTTATTTCCAGAACTCCTTGCATCTCAAGACGGTGAATGGCATAGTCCAATTCCGAACTGTAAGGACCGTAATAATGGATGGAAAAAGCAAAACCCAGTTTAACTCCTTTTCTTTGAATTAAATATACCACTTTTTGCAGTATTTTCTTGCCGGGCTTTTGGTTCCGGGTGATTTTCTTGATGATCGGGATTAACCTCTCAACCTTATCCATGGTTATCCTCCTTTATGATGACATTTCACTAAATATATCATTAACAAGTTTCTTGGCTTCCTCAGCTATTTCCTCTTTAGCATAGATCCGCCAAATATTGATCGGCTTCGTCATATTCTTAATCACTCCCGATTCTGTACTAATTGTTCCGGGTGTTTTCGTATGGCCTAGAATGATCGGAATAGCCTGTTCACTATCGATCGTATGCTTGAGTGGAATCTTATGCGCCAATTTATCAGCAGAATCATAGATAAGATTTTCCTTTCCGAATCTCTTCTCTAATCTATTTTTGATTAAATTAAAAATCCCTTGGTCAGTATGTTCAGAATGAGTTGGCGACTCGTAAACACATCTCATTATTTTTCTGGTCATTAACCGGTTGGCATATTCATCAGTATTCTGAGAGTCTTTTATCAAGTTCCATACAGTATTATCATCCCAGGCTAAATAATCACCAACATCCTCAGGATACTTACCATCAGGTAGGTTATTCTTTAAAAATCCGACTAATATTTTATCCAAAAACCTTCGTGTTTTGTGGAAATAAACTTGGATAAACATAAAATAACGGGCCAAAACAAACTCTTCAAAAGCATAAAGCCCTCCCTTTTCGATAGCGAGAAACAGGTTTTCATCTTTCTTGTAAGCAGTTAAAGTTGAAACCAGCCTTTCCAAATCGTATCTTCCATAATTCACGCCACAGTAATAAGAATCCCTGAGAAGATAATCCATCTTGTCACAATCCAGCTCACTGTCGAGGAACTTTCGTAAAAATATAAAATCCGGGTTTGAAGTGTTTCTCCCTCGATATATCGAGCAAATCAATTCTGGAGTAATATTATATTCTTCTCCATATTTCTGTGCAAATTCTTGGCCAATTTCATAAATATAATCGGCGATTTCCGTTTCTTTTATTATTTTTTCTGTGAAACTTTCATGGGTCATATCTTCAGGGAAAACCTCTTCCGAACCATGAGAGAAAGGCGCATGTCCTAAATCATGGGTAAGAGCCATTAGACGTAATATCTGCTCATACCATTCCCTTTGTTCTTTACTAAACAGGTCTCCTCTATTATTAACAACAGCTTGAAATGCTCTGGAAACTAGATGCATAGTACCAATTGAGTGCCCAAAACGGGTATGTTCCGCCCCATGGTATACTAAATAAGTTAACGAAAGCTGTTTTATATACCGCAGCCTTTGAAATGGCTGGGAGTCGATTATCTTCTTTTCCCAAGGTCTGACCGGTATAAACCCATGAATCGGATCCCGGAATTCCAACAAAAACACCACCCGGCGAACATGTGTTCGTAATATATTATAATACAAATTTTCCCTGTTTGCAAGGGACAAAAAAACTATGAAAGCACATGTTCTGTTATGATGTTATACACCCGCAGCAGTTCCAGTTGCAATACCACACATGCCCTATAAAAAAACAGGATGTTTCAATGCTTTAACTGAGTCCTTAAAACTTAATTTATCAGAAAATATAAATAGTTCGTAATCAGTCCTATTAGATGCGGATTGCGAAAGCCTATGTATAATTTTTTGTTTTTCGGCATATAAATTCAAAATAAACTCATTATTATCATATGAAATAATCCATCTATTGCGTAACTGCTTGACTTTTTCAGAGAGCTTGATATGGTCTTTTTTTGAATAAAAATTCATATATAAATCTGCGCCTTTTTGATAATACGGGGGGTCTAAATAAATGAACACTTCTTCTTTTCTTCTATCAAGCTTTTCTATAAACTTTATCCCGTCATGATTCGAAACGAAAATACGGTTACTCACATCTTTTATCCTCTGTATCCTGTTTATAAGGTTGCTTTTATCAAATCTAGCGTCAATCTTATATTTTCCTTTCTGCTCAATACCTCCAATAATACCACCTCTTAATATCCCTGAAATATTTGTCCTGTTCAGAAAAAAAGTGGCCTTTGCCAATTCAAACAAGCTAACAGTTTGCGCTCTTTTATGAATTTCCTTGTATTTTTCCCAATTAGCTATAGACACATCAACGTCTTGGAGCCACTCGCAAAAATCATCAGGTCTTTCCGTAATTATTTTCCAAAAAGCATAAATGGCTGGATCAAGATCATTGATATAAATCGCATCCACATAACCTTCAAACAATAACCTAAGAGCCAAACCCGCACCACCTGCATATGGTTCCGCATATCTTATCCCAATTAATTGATTTTCATAAAATAAACGAGACATAAACGGGAATATGCAATTTTTCCCACCCGGGTATCTTAGAGGCGAATAGTATTTTGACATTTTACCGTTCCTTCCCATGTGTTATTTCTAATATTGCCCCAATAATAATCGACATTGCAATAGTCTGCTCCAAATTAGATGAAGAACGATAGTTATGTGCTCCAGTATGTAGTAATTGGATTAAGCTATCATTAGTAACATTTTGATTTGCCAAGGTGGTTTTTGTATCTTGATCAAGTCTTTTTTTTGCATCATCAAAATATGTCTTCAGAAAACCGTCAAGTCCTAATCCACACTCCTTTGCTGCTGCCTCACATAATAACCGTAACGACATTCTAATAATACTTGGAAATGACTGAGACAATGCTTTCTTATTCTTAATGTAAAACTGGTATAAATCCGTTATATCTCGATATATATCACTGACTTCCCCAAACCTCAAATATAACTTTCCCCCAAAAATTTCTAACTCTTTTTTGGGAGTACGTTTCGTTTGTTTTATTTCCTTTTCTTTATTAGTTTTTTTAAATGAAAAGTTACAAGGACGGGGTTTATTTGCTTTGTTTTTGTCAATCAGTTGCTGCGTTGAAGGGTCTAGAGCTTCAATTACTTTCCCTCTCATTTTTCTAGTAGTTATATCCTTATCCTTAATCTTTCGTGAAATATCGGAAAATATTGCATAGTCTTCTTTTTCGTTATGCAAACTATATAATCGGCCATCTTTAATTGTATAGCCTAATGAATTCAATATGCTTTCTTTAAAAATTTCTTCTTTTACAAAGCGTTGGTTTAAATGAGGGTTTGCGCTGATAATACCTGTTTCCTCTTCCAAAATAAGGAAGGTACTTTTTTCCTGTCCCATAAACTTATGCAAAAAAATGTCTCGTTCAAGCGGCAGCCAAGAGCCCGTATCACTATGTTTCCTGTAAATATTTTTTAATGCTATTTCTTGCGAACAAACGTTACAGGGTATTTCTTCCGGAAAATATGGTAATTCGCCTTTAATTTCAAAAGGAGCCGAAACAAGTCCATGTTTGATCTTACCAAGGATTATCCTTCTGTTCCCATCATAAACAACAGGTTTATCACCATGATAGACAACAGTAGGTAATTCACTAAAGTCGTAATGCTCGCCCATTTCTTCTATTAGCTTTTCCAATGTCCATTTTTTTAAACTATCTTTAAATGCTCTGTTGACAATATCTTGATCTGAGGCATCCTTATCAATTGGATCGCGTGGATTTTCAGTCCATAGTACCAAATCCTTAATGTTGATATATTTGATTTCTTGTTCCACCAAACCCCTCCTTGTATCATTACAAAGTTTACCATGAAATATTAAACTCAAGAACTACCTTTCATGAATTAAATCACCTATGGCATTAATGAAAGTTATACGTGGCGACACTTAGCGGAAAAGCCCGGCTCGGGACCAGTCGCAAGCAAAAACCCTGTTCATATGGGTAGTTCGTTGTTCCCCCAAACCTTTTGGTAGTACATATAACAATTTTCATATTCATCCTGCAAATGCCTTCAATAGGTTCGTTGGTTTTTATTCATGAAAAACCTCCCTCTATGATCTTCATTTTTCTCTTAAAATCTCACTTATTCACAATATTTCATTTATTAGAAATGAGTCCTTATGGGTAATATAAACAGACATTCAATTATTAGGAAGTGCATGTGTATG